>DLYX01000216.1 GCA_003447545.1 Deltaproteobacteria bacterium
GGCGCGTTGCAGGACTGACCCGAGTTGGAACACATGCCGACCATATCTCTGGTGATGGCTTCTTCGAAGTTGGCATCGGAAAGGATGATATTCGCCGATTTTCCTCCGAGTTCCTGTGCGACACGCTTGACGGTGGGCGCCGCGTTGATAGCGACGTCGACCCCGGCGCGCGTGGACCCGGTAAACGAGACCATATCGACTTCGGGATGCCGGGCCATCGCCGCACCGGCGATTGGTCCGTTTCCGTTGACCAGATTGAAAACCCCCGGGGGTACACCCGCATCGTGCAGGACTTCGGCGAAGATCAGCGCGTCCAACGGGGCGACTTCGGATGGCTTGAGTACCATGGTACACCCCGCAGCCAGCGCCGGCGCCACCTTGCACGCAATCTGATTCAACGGCCAATTCCATGGCGTGATCAAGGCACAAACGCCTGCAGGTTCGCGGTAGATCTGTGCGCTGCCAATCGTCTCTTCGAAGTTGTAGTCTTGCAGCACCCGAAGAGTTTCCTCGAAGTGTCCGAGACCCGAAGGGGTCTGCGACTCGGTGGCGAGAGCTTGCGGTGCGCCCATCTCTTTCACGATGGCATCCGAGAAATCCTCCATGCGGGTCTTGTAAGTCTCGATGATTCGTCCCAGCAGTGCGATACGGTCTTCTTTGCTGGTCGCGCTGAAGCTGTCGAAAGCTCGTCGAGCAGCGCGCACCGCCTTGTCGATATCCTCGTCGTCTCCGAGTGTGATTCGAGTGATGACACCCTCGGTGGCCGGGTTGATGACGTCGAGTTCCGATTGACTATGCGGCGTGACCCACGTGCCGTCGATATAGAATTTATCTGTGTTCATGGCTGTCTCTGACTTCCTTTGAGTTTTACTTCGTAGCCCGGTTCCTCGGGTTCGTCGTCCGTCATTTCCTCCGGGAATCCGGGCGCTCTCAGGTCTGTTTTGCAAGCTTCTTCGAGGCGCCTGACGATCATGGACGACCAGGCGCGTGCGCCAAAGCGAGCTTGGCCGTCGCGGAATATTTCCATAACCCGAGGCGAAATCTCCAGCGGTACTTCAGCGCGGGAGGCGACGTTCTCGAAAAGCGACAGATCCTTCAGAACGAGGTCCATGGTGAAGTTGATATTATAGCTGCCGTTCAAGATGACCTGACTCTCCGTCTCGTGGACAAAAGAGTTTCCGGAGGAGATCCGAATCGCTTCGTAGGTGGTCGCCATATCCATGCCGGATTTTCGCGCGACGGTCAGTGCTTCCCCGAGTGATACGAGGTTCACGGAAGCGAGATAGTTTGTGACGACTTTTAAAATCGACGCCGAACCCAGTTCTCCCGTGTGCAAGATACGCCGCCCCATTGCGGTGAGGGCTGGGAGGACTCTCTCAAAGGCGCTGCGTTCGCCTCCGGCAAAAATAGCGATATTGCCGGTGGCCGCGCGATGGCAGCCTCCGGAGACCGGGCAGTCCATCGGGGTCGCCCCACGGGCGCGAACGGCTTCGGCAAGGCGCCGCACCTCGGCTTCGTCTGTCGTACTCATTTCGAGCCAGATACTTCCTGGCTGCATGCCGGCCAGCACACCGTCGGGTTCCTCCATGACGGCCGCAGAGACCTGGGGAGAGGGTAGGCAGGTAATGATCACGTCGACCTTGGCGGCGAGTTCTCGCGCGCTTTCGGCCCAATCCGCTCCAGCGTCGAGCAAAGGCTGGGCTTGGTCGCGGTCGAGGTCGCGGACGGTCAGTCCAAATCCGTTCCGAAGCAGACTGCCCGCCAGTTTGGCGCCGACATTGCCGAGGCCGATAAATCCGATGTCCATGTTGATTCTCTCCGAGTTCCGTTCCGGGTTCCGTTGTTTCTAATCAGCCATCTCGAGGTGCAGGGCGTCGCCGGTGTACGGGTGGGCGGCAGCTACATCTTCGTCGATCTCGATGCCAAGGCCCGGTGCGGTGGGTGGGATCACATATCCTTCCTCCCACTGGATTGGTGTCTTCAGGATTTCGGCGTGAAAGCCATCCCAGCGCTCGATGCCTTCGAGCACCAGAAAGTTGGGTGTGCAGGTCGCGAGCTGAATTCCGGCGGCCCCGGCGACCGGTCCACAATAGAGGTGGGGCGCTATCTGTGCGTGATAGGTCTCGGCCATTGAAGCGATCTTCTTGCCCTCAAGAATACCGCCAACCCGCCCGAGAGCCATTTGGAGAATCGAAGCAGCGCCCGCCTGCAAGACTCGAGCGAACTCATATTTCGTTGTCAGTCTTTCGCCGGTGGCGATGGGGATGGAGGTCTGACGTGCAACCTGGGCCATGCCGTCGGGATTTTCGGGTGGCGTGGGTTCCTCGAACCAGAGTGGATCCCAGGGCTCGAGCTGGCGTGCGAGCCGGATAGCTCCGGACGGGGTGAACTGTCCGTGAGTGCCGAAGAGAAGATCCGCACGAGTCCCCACCTTCTCGCGAATCTTGCGCAGGAATTCCACCGAGCGATCGATCGCGTCCAGCTCAGGCTGACGTCCATCCCATATGGTGTAGGGGCCCGCCGGGTCGAACTTGAGCGCGGTGAATCCCGCATCGACATACTCCAGAGCTTTGACGGCCGAGCGGTCGGGGTCCTGATAGAATTCGGCACCTTCGCCCGCATCCGGATAGATGTAGGTATAGCTGCGCAGCCGCTCCCGAACGCGGCCACCGAGTAGATCATAGACCGGCCGGCCCAATTCTTTACCCACGATATCCCAGCAGGCCATCTCGATTCCGCTGAGGACGCCTATCAGGGAGGGGTCCGGTCGCTGGCTGTATCCGGAACTGTAGATATCTCGCCATAGCTTCTCGATCTGGAAGGGGTCCCGATCAAGGACGCGCCGAGCAAAGACGTCCTCGATCATTCGCACGATGGTCTCAGGTCCGAAAGTTGCAGCGTAGACCTCGCCGAGACCCTGTAGGCCGGTGTCCGTGGTGATTTGGAGGAAGATGAAATAGCGACCGCCAAAATGTGGCGGAGGGTTTCCGACCACCCATGTCTTCAGTTCGACAATCTTCACGGGTCGATTTCTCCCTGGTCGTTTGAGGCTGTGGCCGTTGGTTCAAAGATGATGACGTTGCGTATCGCATTGCCGCTTTTGACGTCCTCAATGGCGGCATTGATCTGGGCGAGGGGGTATCGCCCGGAAACGAGTTCGTCCAGTTTGAGTCTGCCCTCTCGATAAGCCTCGACGAGCGGTGGGACGTCTCTCGCAATTACGGTCGAGCCCATCTTGGAGCCCAGGATCTTTTGACCGGCGGCCGCGATATTCCCCGGACTGATCGAAGCCTCAACGCCGTTGGCCGGCATGCCGACAATGACCAGCGTTCCGGTCGGGGCCAGCAGGGAAAGACCCTGCTGGAAGGCGCCGGGAGCGCCTGCGGTGACAAAGACGTATTCGGCACCACGTCCGGCGGTTGCGGCTTGCACCATTGCCCGAGCAGCAGCCTGGTCGATGTCGGAGGCGGCGGTGGCCCCGAACTTCATGGCGGTCGAGCGCTTGGCGGGGCTGGGGTCGATGACCATCGCGGGCGAACCCCCGACGTGCCGGATCGCCTGCAAGGTATTGAGTCCGACACCACCGAGGCCGATGACCAAAGCGCTGGCACCCGACGGCATCTTTGCGGTCTGGGTGACAGCACCCCATCCCGTGAGAACGCCACAAGCCAGCAAGCTTGCCGCAGCGGCGGGGAGATCTGCCGGGATCGGGACCACTTGCGAGGCATGCACGACCACCTTTTCCGCAAAAGCCCCGGTGCGCAGACCATGCCCCAGAACTTGGCCCGCAGCATCGGTAAGTGGCGACGATTGGTCGAGCGCGAACTCGCTCTCACACGCAACGTGTGCCTCGCGATCGCAGTAATGACAATTGCCACAGGAACGCACAAGCGTAACCACGACGCGATCCCCGCATTGCAGGTGCGGCACGTTGCTCCCCACAGACTCGATGGTTCCCGCGGCCTCGTGCCCCCAGATCGAGGGGAGGGTGCCACCCCATTCCCCGTCGATGAAAGAAATGTCGCTATGGCAGATCGCGCAGGCTTCTATGCGTACAAGAATATCGTCCGCTCCCGGTGGTGCCAGGGAGACTGTTTCCAGCGAGAGCGGTTTGCCGAATTCGCGGCAGATCGCGGCCTGAATGTTTTGAGTTTCTGGTGCCATCGTGATCCTCATCGCCTCCGGGCACAGCCACGTTCCTGATTGGGGGGCACTGCACAATTTACCGATCGCCGCGGGCTTGTCCTGCTGCGGTCCCGCGGTTGCGTCGGGATCCACGAGGGCGAGGGCGGATATGGATTCGCTTCGGCGGACACCCAGGATCCTTACCGAAATCGCTCAGGAATCCCAAAGGTTGCATGCTTGCGCCGCGAGAGGCTTTGAATAGGATGCAACAGTGTTCGTCTCATGTCACAGGCGGAAGAAAGCAGGGTGCTCGATGCACGTGAAGAAACAATCACCAGGATCCTCGCGGCGAAGCGCAAAACGGTGGGGTTCCGCGGGGCTTTTGCTTTTGTCCGGATTGCTCCTCACGGGCTGGGGGACCGTAGCCGAGACGCAACCCGTCGGAGTGCGAGAGGCCGTGGCTCCGGAAGCGCTGGCTCCTCCCAAGAAAGAGGTGGAGGTTCCGTCGGCGGAATCGCGAGCCGTGTTCGCGGGGGGGTGTTTTTGGTGCTCCGAGGCGGACTTTGAAAAGGTCGAAGGCGTGATCGATGTGCGGTCGGGCTACACGGGTGGCCCTGAACTCGATCCAACCTACGAGCAAGTTTCCCGGGGCGCGACGGGGCATACCGAGGCGATCGAGGTGGTCTACGACCCCAGTCGTGTCTCGTATGAGAAATTGCTTGAAGTTTTTTGGCGATCGATTGATCCGACCGTCAAGAATCGGCAGTTTTGCGATCGGGGTTCACAATATCGCTCCGCAATTTTCGTGTCGGACAGCACCGAGAAGAAACTCGCAGAGAGTGGAAAGGCAAAGGCCGCCAGCACCCTTCGTAAACCCGTTTTTACCGAGATCGAAATGGCGACCAAGTTTTACCCGGCGGAGGAGTACCATCAAGACTACTACCTGAAGAACCCCTTGCGTTATAAATACTACCGGTTCAATTGCGGCCGAGACCAGCGGCTCGCTGAACTCTGGGGCGACCCGGCCGCGAAGTAGTCGTCCCGTCAGAAAGGTGGAGTTTCCGAGTCGACGTCCTTCGTCTTGGCGACCGCTTTTTTGCTGGCTGCTTTTTTCTTGGCTGCGCTCTTCTTCGTGGTGCTCTTTTTTTCGCTGACCTTCTTGCTGGCAGATTTTTTCTTCGCCGTCTTTTTCCTGGCGGCCGTCTTGCGCCCCTTTTTCTTTTTCGGATTGTTCGCGTCTCGCTCGCGTTTGTCCAGAATCCGCTGGGCTGCCTCGGAAGAACTGATCTTGGCGGGGTCCATATCCTTTGCGAGTGTGGCATTGGTTTCGCCATCAGTCGCATAGGGGCCGAACCGACCGTCCTTGATCTGGATGGTCGCTCCCTCGAGTTCAAACACATTCTCGAAAGTCTGGATCGGCGGCTTCGCGACACCCCGGCCCTTTTTTCGCGGCTGCGCGAGCAGGAAGCGTGCTCTGGCCTCATCGACGAGGAAGGGGTCATCGCCTGGTTCAAGGCTGCGGCTTTCCTTGCCGGCTCGCAGGTAGAGTCCGAATTTCCCGTTGTAGAGGAGGATCTCCTCGCCCTCGAGACTATTGCCGCAGGGACGTCCTGCTTTCAGCGTCAGAAGCTGGAGCGCGACTTCAGCGTTCACGTCTTCCGGCTTCATCTCCTTCAGAAGGGATGCGAATTCCGGTTTTTCCTCCGAATCGGTGCTGCCGCGCTGGACGTAAGGGCCGAACCGTCCGCTCTTCAGGAAAAGAGGCTGGCCGGTCTTGTCGCAATAACCCAGAGGCTCGTCCTTGCGTGCCCCGGCATCAAGAATTTCGGTTGCGACCTGTTCGGAAAGCTCGTCGGGTGGCAACTCGGTGGGAATATTTCCGCGAATCTCTCCGGCCTCGAGGTAAGGTCCGTAACGGCCGACTCTCAGGGCGATCGGTTCATCACGATAGGTCCATTGCGTGTCGCCCGCGAAGGGGAGGGGGAATCGACAGATCTGTGCCGGGTCGATATTCTCCATGCCGGCTTCGATCAGGCCCGATAGTCCCTTGCCTCCTTGTTCTGACCAGAAGTTCTGCAGATACTTTTGGGGATTCTGATTGCCTCGCGCGATCTCGTCGAGGTCGTCCTCCATTTTTTTGGTGAAGCTGTATTCCACCATGCTCGCGAAATGGTCTTCCATCAGTCGGACGACGGCGAATGCTGTCCAAGTCGGTACCAGCGCCTTGTTGCGGCGGAAGGAATAGGCGGCTTGCTGGATTCTATCGATGATCGACGCGTAGGTACTGGGCCGTCCGATCCCTCGTTTTTCGAGTTCCTTGATCAGGCCGGCTTCGGTGTATCGGCCAGTCGGCTGGGTATTGTGTTCCTCGGGCTTCAGTTCCTCTGTGGTGACCGTGTCTCCGACCGCGACGCCGGGCAGGATCGTCTCCTTGGTGCCGGCCGGATCGACACGCAGGAATCCCGGCTTGTCGATGACCGTGCCACGAGCTTGATAAAGCGCGGGGCTGGCATGGTCTTCCTGCACCTCCAGAATAACTGTTCTCCCGGTGGCCGGCTTCATTTGGGTAGCGATCGTGCGTTTCCAGATCAGATCGTAGAGGCGGCTCTCATCCTCGCCGACCTGACGCCCTACCACCTCGGGGGCTGTGAAATCGGCAGGTCGGATCGGCTCATGTTCGCCGCCGGCATCACCTGACATCGACCCGAAGTTTCGCGGAGCGTGCTCTTCCTTGCCGAATTTTTCTGCGATGACGTTCCCGATTGCCTGCATGGCTTCTGGCGCGAGGAGGTAGTTGTCGGTTCGTACGTACGTGATGAACCCCTTTTGGAAGAGAGCATTGGCCGAGCGCATGGTGCGTGCGGGCGAGAAACCCAGCCGATTACTGGCCTCCTGCTGCAGTCCACTGGTGATGAATGGAACGGGCGGCTTTCGTGAGTACGGTTTCTCTTCGAGCGAAGACACCTGAAAGCTCGCCGCCGAAAGTCGTTTCTCGAGCTCGGTAGTGGCATCGACGTCGAGAACGCGAAGGTTGCCGGCATCGGACCTCAGCTTGCCGTCGTCGCCGAAATCCTTGCTTTGTGCGATTGCCTGACCTCCGAGGCGAAGGAGTTTCGACTCGAAGGTTTCCCCCTGCGGTGTCCGGAAAATTGCATCCAGATCCCAAAAGGAGGCGCTGACGAAGATCAGACGTTCCTTTT
>DLYX01000253.1 GCA_003447545.1 Deltaproteobacteria bacterium
CGAGGACTACAATAATGCGCGTATCGCGGCCGTCCCGCAGCAACTTCGCCAGCATCGACGTGAAACCATAGACTGCACCTGTCGGGAGGCCGCTACGGTTTGTGAGCGGCGGCAGCGCGTGAAAGGCTCGAAAGAACATATTCGTACCATCCACGAGACAAACCTGTTCCTTGGAAGCCACCTGCAAGAGGTACCAACGAGGCTTTGGCTTGTCGAGGGACACTCTCTGATGTTGACCGCAGAGCAAGCCCGGCATAAAACACGCCCGGCGGGTGCCAATCATGATCGAAGTGCAGGAACTGACGAAAGAGTTCGCCGACCACCAAGCCGTGCGGGGCATTTCTTTTTCTGCAGCCGCGGGCCAGATCGTCGGCTTTCTCGGACCGAATGGCGCGGGGAAAACCACCACGATGAGGATGCTCACCGGTTTCCTGCCGCCCTCCTCCGGCACGGCGTCGATAGCGGGCTTTGACGTACAGGACGCGCCTGACGAAGTCCGTCGCAGGATCGGCTACCTGCCGGAAACGCCTCCCCTTTATCCGGAAATGACCGTGGACAGCTATCTGCTTTTCGTGGCACGGCTCAAGGGAATGCCTCGATCCCGGCTCCGTGCGGCCTGCAATCAGGCTCTCGAGAAGACCAACCTCGTTGACGTCCGCCACCGCATCCTTGGTCATCTGTCGAAAGGCTACCGACAGCGTGTCGGCCTCGCCCAGGCAATTGTGCACGAACCCGAGGTGCTGATTCTGGACGAACCCACCGTCGGCCTGGATCCAGGACAAATCATCGAAATCCGGGAGCTGATTCGGAGCCTCGCCGGGGACCATACCGTAATCTTGTCGACGCATATCCTGCCCGAGGTCGCCGAGACTTGTGAAAAGATTGTGATCATCAACGAAGGCCATCTCACCCGGGAAGCAACGATGGCGGAAATTCAGGGCGAGGGCTCTCTCGAGCAAGCTTTTCTCGAGGCGATCCGTCTCGACCATGCCGAGCGTCCGGTCACATGAGAACGGTTTGCACCATCGCCGGTCGCGAGTTGCGCGGGATCTTCCATTCCCCGGTCGCATACGTCGTTCTTGCCGGTTTCCTGCTGTTGGGAGGTTGGTTTTTTTATAATCTTCTGGGCCGCTTCAGCATGCTCCTTTCCCTCTATTCCAGCACACAGGCCGGAGGATCCGAGGCGGGTCTCAACCTGAACGAGTTCGTGGTAGGGCCCCTGCTCCACAACCTGGCCGTAATCCTCGTGATCCTGGTGCCGATGATGACCATGCGCTCCATCGCTGAGGAGCGCCGAGCGGGCACCATGGAACTACTCCTCACTTCACCCATCACCACCGGCCAACTCGTGCTGGGAAAATTCCTCGGCTTGGCAACGTTTGTCAGCCTCGTTGTCGGAAGCGCCCTCGCATACGGCTGGATCCTCGCCCAATTCGGGAATCCGGAAGTCGCGGTGATGATGCTCGGCTATTTCGGTCTCTGGCTGATGAGCCTTGTCTTTGTCGCCATCGGTATTTTTGCAAGCAGCCTGACGGAGAACCAGATCATTGCGGCCGTCACCGGACTGGTGATCATGCTGCTGCTCTTCATGATTGCATGGCCGGCCGAAGACGCCTCGCCAGGGCTCGCCAAGGCTCTCGAATACCTGTCCATCACCGCTCATTTCGATTCTCTGGTTCGTGGCGTCCTGAGCACCAATGACCTTGTCTACTTTCTCTCGATGATCGCGGGATGGCTCTTTCTGGCCCAGCGCTCCGTCGAGTCCCTGCGTTGGCGTTGAGCGGAGCGAATTTAATGCATTCCTTTGCCAACCTGCTCGGATTGATCGGCGTCGTACTCACATTCTTCGGTTTCGTGTCCTATATCGGCTACGGCGTCCTCGAGGCCTACAGCACGATCCATCTCCTTCTGGGCGCATCCTGTCTAGCCGCCTGGTTCGTTCTCCGCTTTCGCGATTTGCGGTCTCTCCTGACGGCGCGGCGCACCCAACGCGGCACCAATTTCCTCATCTCCACCGTCCTGTTTCTGAGCCTTCTCGTGATGCTCAATATCCTCGCGATACGCCACGAGTACCGTCTTGATCTGACCGAAGCCGGCCGTTTCAGCCTCTCCCCGCAAGCCGCACAAGTCCTCGACCGTCTCGATTCCCCCTTGAGTTTTGAAGCCTACGTCGAAGGCGGGCAGAGTCCGGATACCCGGTTTCTTCTGGAAAGCTTTCAGGGAGGCAAGTCCGCGATATCGATTGAAATGATCGACCCCGACCGCGAACCGGCGCGGACGGAAGAAGCCGGCATCGAGGCTTACGGCGCCGTCCGTATCAGCTATCGCAAGCGCTTCCTCACCGTCCTCGATCCCACCGAAGAATCGCTGACCAATGCGATCATCAAGATCACCCGAAACCAACAGCGTACGATCTGCTTTCTCGAAGGAGAGGGAGAACCTTCACTGCACGAGGCATCCGCACCCGATGGATATGCCGAGGCAGCCCGCGCTCTCGAAAATGAGAATTTTCTGGTGCGATCGCTCCCACTGCTCGAGACGGGACGAGTGCCCGAGGATTGCCAAATCGTCGGGATTGCTGACCCCCGTCGGCCGTTCAGCTCGGCTGTCCTCCGTGCCATCGGTGATTTTCTGGATGCTGGAGGGGCCATGATCTTTCTGCTGCCGCCGAAAAGCGGCAATCAGTTGGCACCGCTTCTCGCGCGGTGGGGCGTGAACATCGGCGACGACATCGTCGTGGACGAAGTGGTCCGCCTATTCGAGGGCCCCACCCTCGGACTCAACCCCATCGTATCGATTTACGGAGCCCATCCCATCACATTGGCGCTGCGGGAACGCACGCTCTTTCCCTTCACGAGAAGCATCCAAACCGGAGCACCGCGCGAGGGCCTGACCAGTGCCACGCTGGCCCGAACCTCGGCGACAAGCTGGGCGGAAGCCGACCTGGAGGGTGTCTTCCGCGAGAACGATGCGTCGTTGTCCCCCGCGGAAGGCGATCGGGCGGGACCCATCAGCGTCGCAGTAGCGGTGAGTGCCAAGCTCGAAGAAATGGGACGAGGCAGCGGCGAAACGAGACTGGTGGTTTTTGGATCCGCACGGCTCGCCAACAATCAGAATCTTGGGCAAGTCTACAATCGAGACCTTTTCCTCAATGCGGTTTCGTGGCTGGCCGCCGAAGACGATCTCGTATCGATTCGCAGCAAGACGATTCGCTCCTCGCGGGTTCGTTTCACCGAAGCCGAAGCGACAACCATCTTCTATCTCTCCGTGTTGGTATTTCCGGAAATCGTCCTGCTCATCG
>DLYX01000606.1 GCA_003447545.1 Deltaproteobacteria bacterium
CGGGACAATTCTCTCGGGGTAGGGGCTGTACCACTCCTCGAATAGCCAATCGTTCCACGCGCGAACGCAGGCGAGGCCCAGATCGGGGTCCTTGGTTTCGGAGAAGAGAGTGCCGCCGAATCCAGTCACGCCCGAAGGAAAGTTTACCGAGGCGTGGATTCCGCCGATATCCATATCCGCAATTCGCGCATCGATATCCCAGCAGCCGCGACGAATTTCGTCGAATCGGGAAGGCTCGACCCGGTGATCCTCACGTGGCCGACCGGCCACGGCCATGAAACCGACCTGGAAATAGGGCTGATCCTCGATCATCCAGACCTCGTGACCTTCAGCGGTTTCAATCACGCGGGGAGCGGCTTGTCGGAATTTTTCCGGCAATCGTCCTTCGAAGGTGTTTTTGGGTTCCATCAGATGGTCGTCGACCGAAATGAGTGTGTAATGAACCGGACGAGGCTCCGGGTCGGGCGGGAGCGGTTTGCTCACCGGTCGTTTGATGCCGAGTTTGACGGGTTGAACCATGTGCTTATCCCTTCCCCGCGAGGAGACACAGTGCAAGCTCCGGGTTGAAGGAAGTCTCGGAATCAGCAAAATTTCGGTATGGGCCTCGCTGACGTACACGCACATCTGACGCATCCGGAATTACGGGGCGATCTGGACACCATTTTGGCCAAGGCGGAATCCGTGGGGGTTTCGACGATTTTGGTCAACGGTTTGAACCCGCGAGACAACGAAGCCGCTCGGGAACTTGCGAAAACCTATCCGCAGATAAAGGCAGCGTTCGGATTCTATCCGATAGATGCGGTGTTGCCGGAAATGCGGGCTCTGGGCACGGACTACCCCCGGGAGGGAGAAGAATGCACGGCTGCCGACGGGCTGCAGTGGTTGCAGGCGCACGCAGCTGAAGCGTTTGCGATCGGGGAGATCGGCTTGGATGGCTATTGGGTGCCCGAGGCGCTCTGGGAGTCTCAGGAGACGGTCTTTCGCCAGGCCGTGGAGATTGCGATGGAGCATGACAAGGCGATCATTATCCACACACGCAAGCGCGAGCGTCGTGCCTTTGAAATCCTGAAGGAGATGGGCGCTGAGCGCGTCGATTGGCATTGCTTTGGGGGGAAAGTGAAGCTTGCCCGCCAAATTGCCGAGCACGGACATTGGTTGTCGATCCCGGCGAATGCGCGTCGGTCGGAGAGTTTCACGCGGATGCTGGAAACCCTGCCGCGGGAGAAGATTCTGCTCGAAACGGATTGTCCCTATCTCTCACCCGATCGCACGCGGCGGAGTGGCCCCGCGGATATCGCTGGTACAGCGAGCTATGCCGGCGAGTTGTGGGAGACATCGGTCGAAGACGTGATCTCCCGCCTGACCGAAAACTTTGAGCAACTTTTCGGTCAGACACCCTGACGCAGTGGCCTATCGGTCATGGGCGACGCCTAGCCATGAACCATCTTCACTTGCTCGGGCGTCTTGAATTTGCCGCCGGCCTTGATCCACGCGCGGGTCACCTCCGGGGCATCCTTGGCGGGGTTGTAGACATCTTCCTCGGACTGCCACAGGCCATTGCCCCCGTAGACCAGCCTTGACCAGTTCGGAAAGCGGAAAGGTGTGCCGTCAGCCTGAAAGGGCTCGGGGTATGCGTTGTAGACTTCCCAGATCACGGCACCACGCTCCTCGTCGATGACGGACCAGCCTTCCGGGAACGTCATGGTCGGAAAGGGAGCCATTACGCCGCAGATCCATTTGCGGATGGTCTCGCGTCCATTCATTTCGCCATAGGCGTGCTCCACGTAGTGGGCGTCTTCGGTGAAGAGATCGGCCCAGATATTCCAATCCCCTGTCTTCGAGGCGATGTCCCGCGCCCGCCGATAGTTTTGAAAGGCCTCAAGAATTTCTTCGCGTGTGTATTTACCCATGATTTTCCTCTTGTCGCGTCATCGCTGCCCGGAATGCTTTTTCGTCTCGATGGTTGTGGCCTGTCGCTTGCGCTTCGTCAATCTCGTTACTCAGCTCTGGGCACGCTATAGGAATTCCATGGTGGATTTGAAGTCCGAAGAGTTCCGCGCGCTCTGGGAGCCCCGTGATAATCCGGCAACGGGTGTTTGGCGGGTTCGACGACGTCTGGCGGCTGCGATGCGATTGGTGATCGAGCGTCTGACGACCAGTGATGCCCCCGAAGAAGAATTGGCTGTGGTAGCGGCCCGCCTGGAGGACTATGCCGATCGATTGGCCGACCATCCCCAGCGTGATCGTTATGACGGCTTTGCCGAGGCGGCGGTTGCAGATCCTGCGGCTGCCAAAAAGTCCATGGGTGGAGCGCATTTTGATTTCTCGCCACTCATCGGCCAATCGAATCCGCTCGCTCCTCCGATCGTAATCACGTCGGATGAGCAAGGCGTTCGAGGAGAGGCGACTTTCGGGTCTGCCTATGAGGGACCTCCGGGCTGTGTGCACGGGGGATGTATTGCGGCCGCCTTTGATGAAGTTCTTGGTTACACCCAAACGTTTACAGGGCAGCCGGGCATGACCGGAACATTGGAGACCCTCTATCGGTCGCCGACACCGCTCCACA
>DLYX01000499.1:0-564 GCA_003447545.1 Deltaproteobacteria bacterium
CTCTCCCACCGGCGATCACGTTGAGACGAACAGAAACAACCCTGTCAACGATAGAGTGGATACCTTCCTGAACGGCATTTGGGCGACCAATCCGCCGCACGTATTTCCGTAGGGCAATGGCGGCGGCCCGCTCCCGGCTCTGCCCGCGGTGAACCGGACGACCGCCGAGATCGAGTTGACCGAGGAACACACGCAGGAGTTCGCGGGCAACCCCGCACCTCCCTTTGGCGGCTGAGTCGGGAGAGGATCCTCTCTCCGTATCTGGACCATCCGCGATTAACCCTGTTCAACCGGTGTCTATGGGGCGCGTGTGTGGCAAGTGGGTGCTTGGACCAAATCAACAGCAGGTCCAAAGCTGATATTCCTTATAGGCTGCCGGAAGGGCACCCGCGTGACAGTCCGCACTGACGATGATGACGTTGGACATGTGGACACTCCTCTAGATCCCGAGCTTGCCAAAACCCAACAGGGGCAGGCAATAAAATGAATATCCATAAAATTGCAAAAGGGAAATAGAGGTCGAGACGCGCCATCCGGACTCTGGAAAACGCGTGGCTCGGATCA
>DLYX01000499.1:845-2803 GCA_003447545.1 Deltaproteobacteria bacterium
AGACGCGCCATCCGGACACTGGAGAACGCGTGGCTCGGATCATCTATGCAGACTCGAAATCACCCGGGATCGGTGGAAGCGTGAACTGTGGGGCTAGCCTCCAGTCCCGAGACCTGCGGCCTCAAGCCGCTTTTAATCGACCTGCCGGGAAAGAAAGTTCTCATCGGAAACCATTGGAGCCGCAGTATTTGGGGGGAAGATCGAGGCTTGACCAATCCGCAAGGGGTCAGGCAAGGATATTCCTCACTTAGTGTGGTCTGATTTCCCTGATCTTCTCCTGCGGGTGATGCCGCGGGCCTCGCCTTCGTCCCCAAGGAGTTTCTCGATGTCCGGTTTCCGTCTTGTCTTTCTTTCCCTTTTGCCAGTCCTGCTTGTCGCGTTGCCTGCCGACGCTCTCGAACTATGCGTGAAAGTCGACAAGAACGGCGCTCCGAAAGATGGTGCGCCGATTCGACTGCGTGCGGCCTGCAGGCAGAAGAAAAGTGGTGATCCGATCGAGGTCTCTATCGGGACGACCACTCAGCTCTCCCTTGGAGCCGCTCTGGAGAAATACCTCTCGGTCGATACGACGGAAAATATTGTTCGGTTCGAGGGAGCCAATGTCCAGATTCGCAGTGGACAGGGCTCCTCGGAGGGAGAAGGCGACCGGTACTCTCCCACGGTCAATGGCCTCGGCAACCTGATCATCGGATACGATGAACCGGATGAACATTACCCGGATAAAACTGGATCCCACAATTTGGTGATCGGTCCCTATCATTCCTATACAAGTGCGGGTGCCCTGCTTGCGGGGGTGGGAAATGTCGCCAGCGGCCCGTGGGTGGCTCTTGCGGGCGGCGAAGATAATGAGGCCCATGAGTTCGCCAGCGCCGTTGTTGGCGGCGTGTACAATGACGCTTTGGAAGAGGTTTCCGTGGTTGTCGGGGGGTGGCGAAATGAGGCCTCGGGAACTGGCGCGGTGGTCGTCAGTGGTGAGGAAAATGTCGCCAGCGGTGAACAGTCCGTGGCCGGTGGGGGCAAAGGCAATGTTGCCGAGGGCCCCGGGGCGGTGGCAACGGGTGGCCGTGATAACCGGGTGACAGGTATTTGGTCGGCGGTCAGCGGTGGCTACCGGAATACGGCCGGCGGTCGTTATTCGTCCATCAGTGGGGGGAGCGACAATGAGACGTCCGCCGACTCTTCGTCCGTCAGCGGTGGGCGCTATAACAAGGCATTGGCGAACGCTGCATCGGTGAGTGGCGGTGATTTCAACTCGGCCACGGGCGAGATGTCCTGGGTTGGCTCCGGCGACGGTAACACGGCATCCGCGACGAAATCTTCGGTGAGCGGTGGCTCGAACAACCAGGCGGATGCGATGTGGGCGACGGTCGGTGGTGGCCGCAATAACGTCGCGAGCGGTCACTATTCGGTGGTCAGTGGTGGGTGGGGCAACCAGGCGATTGGCCGCGATTCGGCCGTGAGCGGTGGCGAGGACGGCGTGGCCACAGGAATTGTTTCGTCAATCAGCGGCGGTTCGATCAACAGGGCCGAGGGAAGGGCTTCGACGGTGAGCGGCGGTTCGGGAAACACGGCGACCGGCGACAACGATCATCTCCCCTAGGCCGAGTCACGCGTCCGGCGTGGACATCCTCTCGGAATTTTCATATCAGGCTCCATCTCAGCGACTTTCGGCCGCAAGCTCGTGGCTGGTTGGCGTCATCCCGCTGGAATGATTCTCAGTCAAGCCCCATATGTTGCAATTCGATCGGGCACTCGCCGCGCGCGAGCTTGGCCGCACGATCGTTCAGTTGAGCTTCCATCGACTCGCGATCGATCATGATCACGAAGTCTCCGTTGCGGATTCCCTTGAGCGCAAACTGGGCCAGTTCGTCGAGGTCCTGCACCGGGAGATCGAAGCCGGCCTTCTTTGCGCCTTCCATGAACTCATCGAAGGTGGTCTCGCGCTCTTTGCCCGCCGG
>DLYX01000392.1 GCA_003447545.1 Deltaproteobacteria bacterium
ATCATGAAGGCCGTCGGTGAAACCTTTATCGAGGTTGCTGATTACGCGAGATGGGCCGCGCAACAAGGGTTTCCCTCCCAGAGTGAAGATGAATTTCAGCTCTGGCCCTCTGCGTCAAACTACCATTATTTTGCACTAGGCTTTAGTCGGGCCACAGCCCCCGATCAGCTTTTTGATTTTAGCCAAGCGGGTGCAACTCTTAAGACCGCAGCAGAGTTCGCTTTTGGAAGTTTGGAAATCCAGTGGTCTGAGGACCTTAAGACTTGGAGCCGGGTCCCAGCTGAAGCAATGGCCAGCGGAAGGAGTGCTATCACCTATCTAGATTCTCTCACCGACCCTCCGATCGTTAAGATGGACCGGGCGAAGCGCTACCTCCGAATTATCCGGGTAGATACGCCCTAGGTAATTACTGGTCTTAGCCTCAAGCCCCTCCAAAATGGGAACCTGTATTAACTCAAGAATTTGTTTTAGGGAAATAATCCACTATCATCGGGATCTCTTCAGGACCTTTGAGTAAATTTAAGCTCGGAATGGGTCGTGGAGACAATAATAGGGGGAGTTGCTTGTAATTTCCCACATCTTACTACGTTTCCTTATCATGGCCACGCCTCCTAAATGCGTCCTCGGATTCCTTCTCTTTATTTCTGGTATCCCGCTGGTCCCTGCTGCGGAAAATTTTTCGTCCGGCAGCCTAGAATTTTTCGAGAAGAAAATCAGGCCTGTCCTCGCAGAACATTGCTACAAATGTCACTCCTCCAACTCGAAAAAGCTCAAAGCTTCTCTCTACCTCGATAACCGTGCTGGTTTCCTCAAAGGCGGGGATACCGGTCCAGCTATCGTCCCCGGTGACCCCGAAAAGTCGCTTCTCATTGAAGTGATCCGCTACACGGACACCGACATGGAAATGCCGCCTAAATCAAAACTACCGGATGCCGTCATCGCCGATTTTGAAACTTGGGTCAAAAACGGAGCAGCCTGGCCGGCAGGAGAAGCTTCCGCGGCCAAACACAACGCCAAAGACTTCGACCTCGCAAAACGCAAGTCGGAGCATTGGAGCTGGAAGCCTCTCGCTCCAGCTCCCCGAGCTCCAGGCTTCATCGATGATCTCATTGGCAAAAAGCTCAAGGACGCAAAACTCCGCCCCGCTCCCCATGCTGAACCTGTCACCCTTCTCCGACGTCTGACCTTCGACCTCACCGGCCTACCTCCAACGGTCGAAGAAATCGAACGCTTCGAGAAAGACATTGTTACCGATCTAGATACAGCCATCGCGTCAACCGTCGATCGTCTCCTCGACTCCCCTCACTTCGGCGAACGCTGGGGTCGTCACTGGCTCGATGTCGCACGATTTGGCGAGAGTGATGGAATCCTCACCGTAAATGAGGACAAAGTGCGGGGGGATGCTTGGAAGTACCGGGATGCGATCATCCGCGCCGTCAATGCAGATTTACCCTTCGATCAGTTTGTGCGCTACCAGCTGAGTGGGGGATCGGATCCGGACTACGAGGCCCTGAAACAGTTCATCCATCTGGGGACGCAACTGCAGAACAACGCCGACCCGAACGACAAGATGTTCCACCGTCTCGATGACATGGTGGCGACCACTGGCAGTGCCTTTCTGGCAACCACTTTCGGTTGCGCGCGCTGTCACGATCATCCAGTCGATCCGATGACGACCAAAGAATACTATCAGTTCACAGCCATCTTTTTTGATCAGTTTAAACAGGAGGCGAAGGCGTCGAAGAAGCGCATTGCGCTGCGCATCACCGAGCCACAGGTATTGAAAAAAGGGAGCTGGCTCACCCCGGGTGAAACAGTCGAACCCGGGTATCTCCGGATCATGATGAGGAAGCCTGCCGACTATTGGCAAAAGGATGCGCCCTCGAAGCTCGAAGCGCTGGCAAGTTGGATCACTGACGTCGAACACGGTGCCGGAAAGCAACTCGCACGGGTGATTGTGAATCGTCTCTGGCACCACCACTTCGGCCGCGGAATCGTCGCCACTCCGAACGATTTCGGTGAGCTTGGCGCGCGGCCGTCCCATCCGAAGTTGCTCAACTGGCTAGCCGAGGAGTTGATCAAAAACGGTTGGCATCTGAAACACATCCACCGCCTGATTCTGACCAGCACGACCTATCGGCAGGGCGCCGCGACAGATCCGGCAGCCCTCGCTCTCGATGCTGACAACCAGTGGCTGTGGCAGCGTCGGCCGCTGAGATTGGAAGCCGAAATCATCCGCGATCGACTCCTAAGTGTCGCCGGTGTTTTGAAGCCAAAAATGTTAGGCCCGAGCCTCTCAATTGGAGCTTACAAGAAGCCTGTTGAGGACACCCCGGACAAGTGGCGGCGCTCGGTTTATCTTCAAACCCATCGCACCGTGCGGCACCCGACATTGAGCCTCTTTGATCCTCCCGACAGCGAACGCAGCACTGGGAGTCGCAACACGGGCACGTCGACGGAGGGTGCTCTGTTCACACTCAATTCCCCGCTTGTGTGGGATCTTGCCGGACACTTTGCGCAGCGTGTCCAGAGTGAGGTCGGTGATGATCCGACCGCGCAGGTCAGGCGGGCGTATCAGCTCGCCTTGTCCCGTCCACCGCGAGAGGATGAATCCGACTTCTCCGTAACAGTAATCCAGAACGGGACGCTGACCGATTTTTGCCATGTCCTCCTCGGCTTGAACGAATTTATCTATGTCCAGTAGCTCCATCGACCGCCGCCAATTCTTGCACCAATTCGGTCTGAGTAGCATCGCGCTTAACTCACTCCTACTCGCCGAAAATCAGCAAGGCGTGTTGGCCCCGATGAGCCCCCACATTCGTCCACGGGCGAAGAACGTAATCTTCCTGTTCATGTGCGGCGGTGCCAGCCACCTCGAGACTTTCGACCACAAGCCGACCCTGAAACGCTTCGCGGGAAAAAAGGCTTCCGAAGTTTTTAGCGCGAAGGAATTGGCTGGATTCAATCCGGAAAAGAGCTTCGAGGGCTCGCAGATCCTGCCCTCGGTTTTCGATTTTGCGCAGCACGGCCAATCAGGAGCCTGGGTCAGCGAGATTTATCCAAAGCTCACCGAAGTGGTGGATGAGATTTGTTTTCTAAAATCAGTGCACACTGATTCCGCGATCCATTCGGTCGGCGAACAACTGATGCACACCGGCCACAACCGGCCTGGGTTCCCGAGCCTCGGCTCATGGTTGACCTACGGACTGGGGAGCGAACGCCACAATCTCCCAGCCTACGTCGTGATGAAAGACGGTGTCTCCACGGCAGGCGATGGCGTTTTCCAGCAAGGGATGTTGCCCGGACGTCATCAGGCTGCGATCGCACGAGTGGAGCATGGGAAATCATCGTTCCCGCACCTCAGCCCGAGAAAAGGAATGAGTGACGCGCAGCAAACCGAGCACCTGGCGGCGATCAACCGACTGAATCGGTTGCACCGCGATCGCCACCTTGGGCAGCCGGATCTTGATGGGCGCGTCGAGACGCTCAAGATGGCCTTCGATCTCCAAAAAACAGCCCCTCAAGTTTTCGACCTATCGAAGGAGTCGCGCAGCACTCTCGAACTCTATGGGGACAATCAATTCTCGCGACACTGCCTAACGGCGCGCCGACTGGTCGAGAACGGAGTCCGTTTTGTCGAAATCCTCGATGGGGCAACCGGACGAAAATGGGACGCCCATGGAAACCGAGGTGGCTTGATCGACAACCATCGCAAAAACGCCGCGCGCACCGATCAGGGCATCACCGCGCTGATTAAGGATCTAAAGTCGCGCGGTCTGCTCGACGAAACGCTCGTTGTCTGGGCCACCGAATTTGGTCGCACTCCCTTCGAGGAGGCCAACAAGGAGAAGAAGATCGGCCGCGGTCATCATCACAAAGGATTCACCCTCTGGATGGCTGGCGGTGGCGTGAAGGGCGGTTTGAGCTACGGGGCTACCGATCAGCTCGGGATGCATGCGGAGGAGAATCCGGTCAGCTACCACGATTTCCACGCGACAATCCTGCATCTCTTAGGTCTGGACCACAAGCGACTCACATTTCGACACAATAGCCGCGAGGTGAGACTGACGGACGTATTTGGAAACGTGGTTCACGAAATTATGGCCTAAAATTTGACTGCTAGGAATTTGCTTCTGGCGGAAAGGCCGTGAAGAGCGGAATTGGTTGGCGAGGCGCTAATCGTTCGCCTTAGAAATTATAGTTTTAATGTCATAGCGATTTATTGAAGGGATTAGGCCTTCCCTATTTTCTATCGCGAACAATAAGGGACTTTGGAATTCCATTAGCATCAGAGCGTTTTCAGAAAAGCGTAAAGGTCCGCCAACTCCTACTCGGCTTGAATACGCAGGAATAGCCGCGACAGCCCAACGCTCGGCACGCGCACCGAGCGGAGTGTGGCATTGCCAATCTGCTCGCCGTCCTCGCCGGCACCAATACCAATTCTCGACCAGTCGATCAGATCGCTGGAGGCCATCGGCATCAGCGAAACATCAATCCGATCAAGCACCTCCGGGTATCGGATGTGCAAGCCCAATGAATCCTGGTAAACACCGATCTCTGGCGAGTCTGCCACCAAGGGGTTAGTTCCGAATTTGTATTCAAACAGATTGATCCATCCGTCCGCATCAGGGTCAAGTTCGTCGTCGAGCACCGTCTCCAACTGACCGGGGAATCCGTGTGCATCGCGCCACTCGACATAAGTGTCCGGAAACTCCACAGGAGCATCGACAGCTGGTCGCTTCCAGCCATCACCGGAGCGCGCGGCATTATCGTCATTGAGACACTGCGCCAGCTCCGCGACGATATCGGCATAGGCAGAATCTTCTATCAAGTTCACCGTCTCGCCGGGGTCGGAAACGTAGTCGTAAAGTTCGCGGTGCTCTGGCGAGACCCCAATGATTTCGTCGAAGTCGAGCGTGCTGTCGCTCGAAGTTGTGCGCCACCACTCGGTGTAACGATATCGATCGGTGCGCAGACTGTAGCCCATTCCGGAATCGCTATCTGCCACTCCGTCACCGCTGATCGTACGCTGATACTGACTGAACGCTGCCTTCTTCCACGGCTGGTCAGGATCTTCGAGCAGAGGCATCACGGACGTTCCCTGCAACTTGAATCCCCCAGGCTGAGTCGGAAAGTCGAGGCAACAAATCTCAGCGAGGGTCGGGAACACGTCGACCAGTTCGACCGGGGCAGCGCATGTCCTTCCAGCGCTCCCAAGGGCGTCCATTCCCGGCGCGCTGATAATCAGCGGCACACGCGTAGCCGCTTCGTAGTTGCTGTGCTTCGACCAGAAACCGTTGTGATCCCCGAGGTGCCAACCGTGGTCTCCCCAGAGCACGATGACGGTATTGTGCACAATCGAATCAGCCGTGCTAGGATCCCCATCCGGGTTCTCGAGCGCATCCAAGAGTTTGCCAACCTGCGCATCGGCAAAACTGACACAGGCCATGTAGGCGTGGATCAGATGGCGTGCCTCTGCAGCCGTCGGAACGCCACGAATGTCGCTGTAGCTGCTCGGTTCACCGCTGAACGGGGCGGTGAAGGCATTGGTTCCAACCGGAGGTTTTTCCACCCCGGTGTAGCCGTCCAGATCAATCTCCGACGGGTCGTAGAGATCCCAGTAGCGCTTCGGACACGCGAATGGCAAGTGCGGTTTCTTCAAACCAACCGCAACAAAAAAGCGATTCCCAGCGGCGGCCAGCTCGCCGATCTTCGCGACTCCAGTCTCAGTATTGGCACCATCACTGTAGTCGTTATCCTCGATTGGATTACCACGACGATCGACCACGCCGGCGTCGGTAGCGGAGGCACTTCGG
>DLYX01000046.1 GCA_003447545.1 Deltaproteobacteria bacterium
TCTCCCGAGTGATTGAGGACTATCGGAGGCGGGCACGCCAACGCAGAGAGTAGGTAGAAATGTCTTATCAACCAATCGAGAACTACGGAATTATCGGGAACCTTGAGACGGTCGCTCTGGTCGGCAAGAACGCGTCGATTGATTTCATGTGTTTTCCGGACTTCGATTCGCCATCAGTTTTCGGGGGCCTTCTCGACGCTGCTGGCGGTGGAAATTTCTCCGTGGAGGTCGATCTCAGAGATGCCCGACATACCCAACTCTACCTTCCCGAAACCAATGTTCTGCTGACGCGATTTCTGGCCGATTGCGGCGTGGCGGAGGTCAGTGATTTTATGCCGATCGACGCCGAACCGGGTCGTTGCGCATTGGTGCGCCGAATTCGCACGGTACGCGGTTCGGTGCGTTTCCGGATTCGTTGTGCGCCGCGCTTCGACTATGGGCGGGCGACCCATGATACAGAACTGGATTCGGGTGGGGTCGTCTTCCGTTCCCGGGGGGCGGACGGTACGGCACTCCGGCTCAGGAGTCCGCATGCGATGCGAGTGGTGGATGGAGCCGCGGTTCTGGAGGTGGAGCTGTGCGCCGGGGAATCACTTCATCTGCTGCTTGAGGGCGCCGAGAGCAAGGCCGAGAGCATGGGGGACGTCGCGGCATTTTGTGATGCCGCCTTCGATGAGACAGTGCGCTACTGGCGGTCGTGGTCGGAGCGTTCAAACTATCAGGGCCGTTGGCGCGAGATGGTGCAACGCTCGGCCTTGACGCTGAAGCTGCTCACGTCAAGGAAATACGGGTCGTTGGTTGCCGCTCCCACGTTGGGGCTTCCCGAGAGTATCGGCGGGGAACGCAATTGGGACTACCGCTATACGTGGATCCGGGATTCGGCTTTTACCGTCTATGCATTGCTTCGGCTTGGGTACACCGAGGAGGCGGGCAATTTCATGCGGTGGGTGGAGAAGCGTTGCGAGGAGTTGGGACCGGACGGCTCACTGCAGATCATGTACGGGATCGATGGGCGGCATCGGCTGGCGGAGTCCGAACTTGGTCATTGGGAAGGCTACCGCGGTTCTGCGCCGGTCCGTTTGGGCAACGGTGCATTCGATCAACTGCAGCTGGATATTTACGGTGAATTGATCGATTCGATCTACCTCTACGATAAATACGGCACACCGGTCTCCTTCGACTTCTGGGATAATATCGTGCGGCTGGTCGAATGGGTGTGCGCGAACTGGCAGCGAGCGGACGAAGGGATTTGGGAAGTGCGCGGGGGCCAGCAGGAGTTTCTCTACTCCCGTTTAATGTGCTGGGTTGCGATCGATCGAGGGCTACGATTGGCCGACAAACGCTCGCTTCCCGCGCCGATTGCTCGCTGGCGAGATGTGCGTGACGCGATCCATAAGGAGATCGTCGAGGAATTCTGGTCCGAAAAAAAGCAGCACTTTGTGCAATATAAAGGCTCCAGCACGATCGATGCGTCCTGTTTGCTCATGCCGCTGATGCGCTTCATCAGTCCCCGGGACCCGCGCTGGCTCTCCACTCTCGACGGCGTGACCCGCGACCTGGTCGATGACTCGCTTGTGTATCGATACCGCAACGATGAGGCCGCGTCGGACGGGCTGTCCGGGACAGAGGGCACATTCAATATCTGTTCCTTCTGGTACGTGGAATGTCTCTGTCGCTCGGGGCAGGTAGAAAAGGCGCAACTTCTTTTTGAGAAAATGCTTGGGTATGCGAACCACCTCGGCCTTTATTCCGAAGAACTCGGCGCCGCCGGCGAGCATCTGGGTAATTTTCCGCAGGCCTTTACCCATTTGGGTTTGATCAGCGCTGCCTTCAGTTTGAACCGGAATCTGGACGGCGGTTGGCGGCCCTGACCGCCCGCGGGAGCGGCTCGCAAGCAGCACTTATGCTGTTGCGCTCGTCTCGCGCCTGAGCGAGACTCTCTCCATGTCAGAGCGACCGTTTCGAATTCTAGGGGTGCAGCAGATCGCTGTGGGTAGCGAGAGCAAGGATCGGCTGCGGAAGTTGTGGGTCGACCTTCTCGGGCTTGAGGTGCATGGGACGTTCCGCAGCGAAAAAGAGAACGTCGACGAAGATATTGCCGTGGCGGGAAAGCCACCTTTTGCCGTGGAAGTGGACCTGATGGAGCCGATCGATCCCCAGTCGCGGCCAAAGGTGCACGTCCCGCCCCTGAACCATGTGGGTCTGTGGGTAGATGATCTGCCCGTTGCGGTCGAGTGGTTGGAAGCCCAGGGGATGCGTTTTGCTCCGGGTGGCATTCGGAAGGGGGCTGCCGGCTTCGATGTCTGTTTCGTTCATCCGGTCGGGAATGAGGCATCCCCGATCGGCGGGGAGGGCGTTTTGATCGAACTTGTTCAGGCTCCCGACGATATTATCGAGTCTCTGGGCTGACGGGACGAGAATCCCGGATCACTCGCGTCCGGTTGCTGTCCCGCAGAATCGTGGGGCGGCTGTTTCTTCCGCAGCTGCGGGAGGTTAGGCTTGTCAGGGCATGAAGCGCCTGTGGCAAACTGTACTGCAATATCGCGCCCGCTGGATCGCAGGCTGCGTGATGCTGCTGGTGACGGCTTCGCTGGCGATGGTAATCCCGCTCCTGCTGCGGGAAGCGGTCGATCAAATCGCAGGGAGTACGCCAGCGCCGTCCGGCCGTGGCGTTGGATTTTTTGTGGGCTGGATCCTCGCAATCGCGGTCGTGCAAGGCGTGACCCGCACGATCTCGCGTTTCCTGATCTTCAATACGGGCCGCGATGTAGAATATGATCTCCGAAACGACTTGTTCCGACATTTGGAATCGCTCTCTCCGGAGTTCTACAAGGGGCATCCGACCGGCGACCTGATGTCGCGATTGGTGAATGATATTTCGGCAGTCCGCCTGATGCTCGGGCCGGGCATTCTGAACCTGATCAATACCCCCATCTACTATATTTACGCGTTGACGATCATGTTTTCGATTGATCCCGCGCTCACGCTTGCGGCACTGGCGCCCTATCCGTTGGCCCTTTTGTTCATCAAAAGCACGACGCGTCAATTGATGGAGGGGCAGCTGCGGGTGCAGGAGGGCATCGCAAGTCTCACCAATTCAATTCAGGAACACGTGAGCGGCATTCATGTGGTCAAGGCCTATACGATGGAGGAGCGCGAGCAGGAGCGCTTCGCGGGGGAAAACGAGTCCTTCCGCGAAGCGAGCGTGGACCTTGCCAAGCTGCGTGGGATGATCGCTCCGGTGACTCGTCTGGTCAGTGCTTGTGGCATTCTGATCGTCCTCTGGTTTGGTGGCGCCAAGGTTGCCCGGGGAACTCTGCAGTTGGGCGACCTCGTGGCATTTATGGGCTACCTGCACCTTTTGGCCTGGCCGACAATGGCGTTGGGTTGGATGATTTCCATTGTCCAGCGTGGTCGCGTAGCGATGGAGCGACTTGAGGAAATCTTCGTCGTGGAGTCTTCCCTCAGGGTGGAGAGGCCTGTCGCCGAGCGTGTCACGCCGACTGTTCGTCGTGGCGCGATCGATTTTCGGAATGTGAGCTTTGCCTATCCGGATGACCCAGAGAATTTGGTTCTCGAGGATATCTCGCTTCAAGTCGAAGCAGGCGCCACCGTCGCAGTCGTGGGCCGGGCGGGCGCCGGCAAAAGTAGTTTGATTCAGCTGATCCCGAGGCTTTTCGATGCCACCGCAGGTGAGGTTCGTGTGGATGGACGGAACCTTCGTGAGTTTGATCTGGTGCGGCTGCGACAATCGATAGCATTCGTGCCGCAGGATCCATTCCTTTTCTCGACCTCGATCGCCGATAATATCGGTTTCTCGATTCCTGGCGAAGGGGAACACGATTCCTCTTCCCAATCGGAAAGGGTCGAGGAGGCCGCCGCCTGGGCGGCCGTTGACGGTGATGTGGATTCCTTTGCCCACGGCTACAGCACGATGGTTGGTGAACGTGGGATTACCCTCTCCGGTGGCCAGAAGCAGCGCGTGACCCTGGCGCGGGCGCTGCTTCACGACGCGCCGATCCTGATTCTTGACGATGCCCTTTCGAGCGTGGATACGCAGACCGAGGAAGATATTCTGCATTCGCTCGGCG
>DLYX01000072.1 GCA_003447545.1 Deltaproteobacteria bacterium
ACCTCATCTCTACGAGGGCGGCTTTGATAACGGGGCGATTACCCGGGGCTCCTTCGATCGAGCTTTGGCGGACGCGGCGCTATTTGGCGGCGCGCCCGTTCTGGTGGGTGAATGGGGCGCCAACCCCGACCGTGCCGGGCCCAATGCCGATGGCTATTTTCGCAACCATCAGGCTCTGCAAGACGAATTCGGATTCTCCGCGACTTTGTGGACGTGGCGTGAGTCCTGCGGCGACCCGCATAAGGTGCGGGATACCGGGGTTCCGATCCCGTGGGGCGAATTTGAGGTGGATTGCCGCACCAATGAGATTCTCGGGGAAAGGTCGATCCTTTTTGCGGACCTGACCCGAGCCTATGCTCGTTTTTCGCCCGGGCAGGTGACTGCTATGGACTACGGTCCGGATTCGGGGCGCTTCGAAGTCCTTGGTGTCGACGCCCGGCGCGGTCAGGTTCTCGAGGTTTTTTATCCGGTATCGTTACATGGCGCCCCGGAGGTTTCGGCCGTGGGCCTTGGCGAGGTCACGTTGGTCGAAGGGGCGGGCGGGGAGCTTCTGCTGCGCGCTCGCGCTGACGGTGGCGCATGGGGCTTGCGGGCAGAGCCCGGGTTCGAGTGAGAGCCAGGACACTGGCGAGAATCGGGTGTGGTTTCAGAGCGGGCCCAGGTCCCACGGCTTTCGGGCGGCCAGCTCGTCCAGCGTCGCATAGCCCTCATTGATCTGGCCGGTTTTGGCATCGGCGACGCGCCAATGCAGGGTATTGCCCACGAGTGGTTGTGCCTCGACCATGATCGTGCGGACCTCGCCTTCTTCGAATCCGCATTCTTTTTGGAGTACCTCGAGCAGGCGTTCGTTCCCGAGGTGGCCTTCGCCGAAATTCCATCCCAGCGCCATGGCCGAGACCATCTCACCGTCGACATAGGTATATTCCTGAAAGGGATTTCCAGCCGTGGCCTGCGGCAACACAAGGCCCAGAACGCGGCCTTGCAGGTGCATGGTCCGGAAGGCGAGATAGCCCGCACTTGTCCGCACCGCATCGGCCGGAGGCAGCAGCTTTTCGAGTTGCTCGAATTGCAGAGGTGCCACCCGTTTGATCCGCTCGAGCTTCTTGTAGCTGTCACCGTGGAATAACCAGGCGTTCCAAGCCCAGTTTCCCGCGTAGTAGCGCATCGAGAGCAGAAACGAGATGGCCGACGGAAAGAGATTGCCCAGGATCGGCACGACGAGCAGGGCTGCCAGCAAGTAGCCCGCCAGTGGTAATGAACCGACGGCAAGCAGGCTGACCTCGGGATGGCCGACAAAAAGGAAAAAGGCGGCATAGAGACTCAGCACGTTCCATTCGAACACGGCGGCGATCGGCAGGTTGCTCAGGATGAATCCATGCAACAACAACACCCAGACGATGCCGACGACCTGAAGCGGACCGGGTCCGGTCACGAAAATCAGGGTAAGCGGGGCGGCAAACTCCAAAAACGTTCCGGCATGCGCCATGCCCTTGGCCAATAGCGATGGGTGCAGATCGTCGGGGTAGGATACAAAGAGGCGTTTGCGCAGCGCCTCGTTCTTCAGCAGCGGATTATTGGCCGTCATGATCGGAACGACGTAGGCAAACGCAACCGTGAGCTTGCTGACGCCGGCCCAGAACCAGATGGCCAGCTGCACCCACTTGGCCCCGGCGATCCAGTTATCCGACAGCAGGAAGCAGATCAGCATGGCAAAGTGGTGCTCCACGCGGGCCGCCAGCGGAATGGTCTTGTCGCCCAGCGCACATAGTGGCAGCAGGATGATGATCGGCAAGAAGTCCTCGGTGTAGAGTTCCGGCAGAACCAAAGTGCGGGCCAGCGAGAAGAGCAGGGCCGCGTAGAGCACGACATCGAGCCACGACCTTCGGTGCCCGCCGAAGAGCGGCAGGTTCGGAAAGGGCGCGAGTTTCACGCTGCCCGGCCATAGGTAATGGATAAACGAAGTATGGGGCGGTAGCATGCGTCCGCCGAGTGGTCCGCTCATGCAGCCAAAACCCATGACCTCAAACAGACTCGCCCACAAAAACGCCTTCTGGAAAGCGATCCCTTCGGCCCACCACGCCGAAAAGTCCTGAAGGCCTCCCATGCCGGGCGTGAAGCTCACGAAATAGAACCAGCCCGCTACCAGCAAGGCGAGTTTCAGCGCATGGTAGGCGTACCCGACCCAGGGGAGCGCGATTCCTTCTTGCACATACCCCTCGCAGCTGATCCGAACCTTTTCCGAAAATCCCAGGGTTGCCCAAGCCTCCGGCTCGAACCTTGGGTCGACATTGCTCTCAGCCATGTGGTTCCCTCTTTGCGCAATGGCCGGCAGAATTCAACATCGGACCACCGCATGCCGGAGCGTCGACCCTAATTAGGGCCAAAATCTCGTCGGGCCGTGAGCGGTGATTTCTGGTCTCCCTCTGGAGTGAAATTGTCAGGATCGAGCCAGCGGTCGAAAGCGCCGCGGGTTTCAGGCCATTCGGTATCGATCATTCCATACCAGGCGGTATCGCGGTTGCGATTCTTGTATACGATGGCCTGCCGGAAGAGCCCTTCATAGCTGAAGCCGAAACGCTTGGCGGCGCGGCGGGAAGCCGCGTTCAATGAATCGCATTTCCACTCCAGCCGGCGGTAGCCCAGTTCTTCGAAAACCTGGCGGGCAAGAAGATAGATCGCCTCGGTCGATTCGCGCCGACGCTGGATTCCGGGCCCGAACCAGATCGATCCGATTTCAATGACTCCGTGGGCGGGCTGGATACGCATATAGCTGGCCATACCTTTCGCCTCTCCATCGGCATTGTCGACGATCGCGAAGCAGAGTGGGTCATCGGGTCGACCGGATCTTGCCAGCCAGCGCTGAAATTCCTCGAAGCTGCCGCAGGGGTCGTCCGACAGGTAAGTCCAGAGAGTAGAATCCTCTCCTTTGGCTTTCCATAAGCTCGCTTCGTGCTGCCCTGCTTCGATTGGCTCCAAAGTGACATACCGTCCCGGAATCGGATGGCGGCCGGGTGATTCTACCGGCTTCCATTCGATTGTGGCAACAACAGGCTGCGTCG
>DLYX01000378.1:0-6391 GCA_003447545.1 Deltaproteobacteria bacterium
CCTTCCAGATGCGCTTTGCATAAGCCCCCCCAGGACAACCATCCGATACCGAATCCGTTCTATCGACGTGAAAATAATCGGACGATTCACCGGGAAACTTCATGCCTTTGGGTTGCTGCAGCGCGCGATGGTGCGGCTGCTGCTGCGGTTCCTCAGGGGCCTGAGGGGGCGGACGCGGGGTCGGCTCAATGGTACCCGGATGCCTGCAGACGGAACATTCGCGCGTAGGTTGCATCGTTGGCCATGAGTTCCTCGTGCGTTCCGAGTTCGGTCAGCACCCCGCGTTCGAGGACGGCGATTCGATCGGCGAAGCGCACGTTGGCAAACCGGTGCGTGATCAGGATGGTTGTTCGGTTGGCCGTCAGGGTGCGGAAGCGTGCGAAGATCTCTGCCTCAGCTTCGGCATCGAGTGCCGCGGTGGGTTCGTCGAGAATCAACAGAGGTGCAGGACGCATGAAGGCACGCGCAAGAGCCAGGCGCTGCCATTGACCGGTCGAAAGCTCTTCTCCGCCAAACCACCGTCCGAGGATTTGGGCATATCCGTCCGGTAGAGCCTCGAGCGTTTCTGCGATGCCCCCCTCATGGGCGGCTTTGCGAATGGCATCTTCGTCGCCCATGGCCGGAAGCCATCCGACGCCGATATTGTCGGCCGCGCTGAAATGGAAGCGAACAAAATCCTGAAAGATGATACCCATTCGTGAGCGCAGGCCGGCGGGACCTAACTGCTCGATCGGTGTGCCTCCGACGCGTATTTCGCCCGAGTTGGCGCGATAGAGGCCGGCCAGAAGTTTCACGAAAGTCGTTTTTCCCGCGCCGTTGGGGCCCACCAGCGCAAGCGTTTCTCCCGGCGCGATCTTCAGGTCCAAGTTCTGTATCGAGTCTCTCGGTATGCCCGGGTAGCCGAAGCGAACCTGAGAGAACTCCACAGAGATGCCTTCGGCGGCGGAGATCGAGTCCGTCAGCGACGGAATTTCTTCGTGAGGCTCGTCTTCGGGTGTCTCCAGATACTCGAAGAGATTGGTCATGAAGAGGTTGTTTTCGTAGAGGCGGGCAAGGGAGAGCAGTCCGTCCTGAAAAGATTTCTGTCCTTGACGAAAGGCGGTCAGGTAGAGAGTCAAGGAGCCAACCGAAACGATGCCGCGAGCAGCGTCGATCACCACCCAGGCGTAACATCCATAGACAGCACAGGAGGCGACAATGCCGAGCGCGATTGCCGCCGTGCCGCGCCGCCGCTCGAGGCCGGCGTCTTCGCGGTGAAAGCGTTGAAAAGTTTTTCTGTATCGATCCAGCAGCATTGAGCTCAAGGAAAAAAGTTTTACTTCCTTGGCGCTCTCGGTTCGCGAGATCAGAGATTCCAGATACTGCGCCCGCCGCTTCTCGAACATGCGCGATCGATTCAGGCGAAAGGCTTCACGCCCGAAGCGCGCCTCCGCGACAAAGGGTGGTATCGCCGAGCCCAGAAGAATGATCACGGCCCAGGGACTCCAGGAGAGGAGGACAACCAGATAGCCCGACAAGGTGAGGGAGGATCGAAGGAAGCGGAGAATCTGGCGGACCACATCCAGCGGCCGGGAACTCGCTTCTCGTCGGGCCTGCGACAAGCGGTCGTGAAAATCGGGATCCTCGAAGTTGTGGTAGCCAACGTGAATGGCCTTCTCGAGAATGGCGGTATTGACGCCAAGAGAGAGGGCCGAACGGAGTTGGACTTCCGCGACCTGATTGAGCTGCGTGACTCCCGAGCGGCCAATTACCAGGAGCGCCTCGACCGCGACCCAGAAAAGCGCCCCCGATATATCGGGGGCGCTGCCCGTAGCGGAGGCAACGACGGCATCGATCAGCTCCTTGCCGACCCAAGCGATTCCAACGGGAAGCAGGCCCTCGATGAAGGCGAGAAAGATCAGTAATAGCGCCAGCCTCGAGTCCGCACGGAAGAGCAATTGCAAGGCACCGCGGGCATTTCTCAGCAAAAGGAGAAGCCCCTCGCGCTTGCCTTGGGGGGCCTCGGAGCCCGTCCGGGGTGCGCTGGGGTCAGCCATGACCTCTTTGAGAACATGCCCGACCGGGACAGGCAATCCCGCCTCCATCTCCGAAAGTCGGCGGACCGGAGCGTTTGGGGGGTGGTCTGATGGCGCCGAGTGGGATAAAGAGGAAGAGAAGAATTGAGGATATCCATGAAAATGCTTCGAAAAATTGCTGCGGCCGTAATGGTTGTCATGCTTCTGGCGGCTCCCGCGAGAGCTGTGGACGATTATGATGATTCACAGTCCAACCCTTTTCGGATCATTGCCTATGTTCTGCATCCGATCGGTTACGCAGTCGAATGGCTCTTCACTCGACCGTTTTATCGGCTGGTTTCGCAAGACGATCTGGAGCCGATTTTTGGTCATGTCCCGCATGAAGGGTTCGATTACGAGAGCTACTCCGAAGGTCTTTCCACTGGCGTGGCCATCGGCGGCAACTCCGACACGATCGCCGAGCGTTCGCACCGCTGATCCTCAGCCCTGAGGCGGGCCATTACCTAGGCCATTACCCGTGCCACTACCCGTGCCACTACCCGTGCCAAGGCCCCTCTTGCCCCATGATTTGCAGGGGCGCGTAGCGGGCAATCAGCTTCTTGATTCCATAACGCTCGAATTGGATGGTCAGCTTGGTGGCCCCACCGGTGCCTTCCTTGCGTCGCACTACGCCGGCACCAAATTTGGGGTGATTGACCACGGTCCCCACGCGCAGCGGGGTCGCTGAGACGTCCTCGCTGAATTCCTGGCCGACACTGTAGTCGATCCGAGGCTCGTCCGTGTCCAATTCCTCGGAACTGTGTTCTCCGAGCTCGATCAGTCGGTCAATTCCCTTTTGCAGGCTCTCCTTGACCGGCGACGGCTCGAGGTCTTCGAGGACATCACCGAACAGACCCACTGGTTGCACAAGGCTTGCTGGTATCTCGCGCAAGAAGCGCGAAGCCGGGTTGTTCTGGCTTGTGCCAAACAAGATACGGTGGCGAGCCCGGGTCAGCACGAGTTCCTCGCGAGCCCGCGTCATGCCGACATAGCAGAGACGACGTTCTTCCTCGATGGTTCCCTCGTCCATCGAGCGAATATGCGGGAAGACTCCCTCTTCCATCCCGACGAGGAAAACCAGCGGGAACTCGAGGCCCTTCGAGTTATGCAGGGTCATCAGGCTCAGAGCGCCACGACCATCATCGTTTTCGTCCATGGCCGTGACCAGAGCCGCTCTTTCAAGAAAGGCTTCGATAGCCGTCGTGGTATCGGGGTATACGACTCCGGTTTCGGCTTCGTGAGCAGCCCCGACCAGTTCTTCGAGGTTTTCGGCACGGGTTTCGGCTTCGTGGGTTCCTTCGGCACGTAGCCTTTCCAGGTAGCCGCTTTCGATCAGAATTCCTTCCACCAGACCGCTCAGGCTCGCCTGTGCGACTCTCTCGCGGAGGTTTGTGAGTAATTCGCGGAAGGCAAGAACGCGGCTGCGAGACGCTTTTCCGAGATTGACCAGTGAAGGGTCCGTCTCGAGGAGGTCGATCACCGAAGATATGGAGCGTCCGGTATCTCGCGCGGCCTGCAATAATTTTTGCTGAGTCGTATTTCCGATCCCTCGGGTCGGTGTGTTGATAATGCGCAAAAGACTGATGTCATCGTGGGGGTTCACCAACGAGCGGAGGTAGGCAAGAGCATCTTTGACCTCGCGCCGGTCGTAGAAGCGCGTACCTCCCAATAAAACGTAGCGTACGCCCTGACGCACCAGTTCCTCCTCGAGAACGCGGGACTGAGCATTCGTGCGGTAGAAAATAGCGATCTCGCCGGAGTCTCGCCCGCGGGATTGTGCGTCGAGAACTTCGCTTGTGACCCAGCGGGCCTCGGCTCGATCATCGGGAAATGTGCCGAGACGAATTTTCTCGCCGTCCTCGTCGTCGGTCCAGAGTTGTTTGCCGTGCCGTCCGGCATTGCAGGAGATCACGGCCCCGGCCGCTTCGAGAATATTGCCCTTGGATCGATAGTTCTGCTCCAGCCGGACAACGTGAGCATCTGCATGGTCACGTTCGAACTCCAGAATGGCGCGAACGTTGGCGCCGCGAAATCCGTAGATCGATTGGTCGTCGTCACCAACCACGCAGAGGTTGCCATTCGAGCCTGAAATCTTGTCGATCAAAAGATACTGGGCATGGTTGACGTCCTGATACTCGTCGACCAGTACGTGGCGGTAGCGCCTTTGAAATGTGCGTCGGACGTCGGAGTGCTCGGTAAGCAATCGAACCATGCCGGTGATGAGGCTACCGAAATCGAGAGCGCCAAGCTGGTGAAGGAGTTCTTCATAGCGTCGGCCCGCCTGAATCATCCCCTCCGACCATGTGGGCCCCGGACTCAACTTTGCCGGATCCAGAGCCTGATTTTTCATTCGATCGATCATCGATCGAAGAAGCCGCGGCGGGACCTCTTCATCGTTGACCTCGGTTTCCTCGAGAGCGCGCTTGCACAAGGCAAGGGAGTCGGCGTCATCGTAGATCGCAAAACTCGACGGTAGTCCGAGCTTGGGTGCATAGCGTCGCAGCCATCGCGCGCACGTGGAGTGAAAGGTTCCGACGGTCAAATCGGAGATCCGGTCTCCCACGAGATCGACCAATCGCTCACGCATCTCCCGGGCGGCTTTGTTGGTGAAGGTGACCGCGAGAATCTCGTGGGGCGATACGTCATGCTTCTCGATCAAGTGAGCGATCCGGTAGGTCAAAACCCGCGTTTTTCCACTCCCCGCTCCCGCGAGGACGAGCAGGGGACCCTCACCGTGGCGCACGGCTTCGGATTGTTGCGGGTTCAGCGAATCGAGATCGAGCACGTTTCGTCGTCCTGTCCTTTGGGGAACGCGAAGTTCATTGGCGCCCGATCATCACGATGTGCACGGGACGGTTTATCGCCTTTCGTCTGGACCTCGGAGGCGAGATCCGTAATGTTGGACTCCTGTCGGCGCACACGACGGTCTTACATAATAAGGGCAACCCTGTGAAGGCTGCCCCGGTTGGATTGGCCGTCCGGAAGGAATCTATCTGATGAAAAAAATCAAACGTCTCTCTGGTGGAATTTTGCTTCCCGCCCTCGCTCTGCTTTTGGCTTCCTGCGGGGGCTCGTCGGACGGGGATCCAATTGCGTTCGTGCCACCTGATGAGCTCGGGTCCTATACGGTAGGTCATACGGTGGACGTCGTCACGGATTCCTCGCGCGGCGATCGCCGGTTGCCGATCGACCTCTGGTACCCGGCCGTGCCGGACGCCAATCTGGAATTCACTGTTTATCCCCTACAGGGGGATACCGGGATTACTTCCGAGATCGCCTATCGAGATGCCAAGCCGGACCCGGCAAGGGAATGGCCGATGCTGGTATTCTCGCACGGCTTTGGTGGGATCAATACGCAGTCGCTGCCCTTGATGGAATATTTGGCAAGTCGAGGATTTGTGGTGGTGGCTCCGGAACACACAGGCAATACCAACAGCGATAGAAGTTCGACGGATCCGGGCGGTGATCGAGCCCCGGATATCTCTGCGGTGATCGACTTCATGCACTCGCGCTGCACCGATACCGAGGACGCCTTTCATAATGTCGTCAACACCAAGCAGGTCGGCGTGATGGGGCACTCCTACGGTGGTTTTACCGCGACGTCGGTCGCAACCGGCTTCCGCAATCAGACCCCCGACCCCCGAGTTGTCGCGATTATGCCAATTGCTGCCGCGAATCGGGAAATTACGGACGCGGAACTCAGCAGGCTGGACATCCCGGCCCTCTTTCTCTGCGGGACACTCGATCCGCTTATCGAGCAACAGGAGCGAACGCTCGCTTTGGCCTCGAGTGACGTTCTTTTCGGCGTTTCGGTTTTGGGCGCGACACATACGCACTTCGCCAATATCTGTCAGATCGGCGATTGGCTGACCAGCATCGGCTTGACCAAGGAAACCTGGCCTTCGATCGGGGCATCAGCTCTGATCGGTCCGTATGAGGCCACATGTGAGCCGCCGGCTCTGGATATCGATATTGCCTTGCGAGCGCAGAATTTCTACGCAGGTGCATTCTTCGGGAGATACCTGGTTGGTGACCAGGCATACAATCCCTATCTGACCGAAGAATACGCAATCGCGAACGAGCCGGGAGTTATTTTCTTCTCCAACCAATAAGCTGATTTCGTGGTGCCGAAATACGACCGTAAAGATATACACTATCGCAAGGCCAAGAAGGAGGGTCTGCGGTCGCGTGCGGGCTACAAGCTCGAAGAATTACACAAGCGCCAGAAACTCTTTCGCCCGGGCATGCGGGTGGTGGATCTCGGATGTTGGCCTGGCGCCTGGTTGCAGATCGCTTCCCGGCTGGTTGGGCCCAGCGGTCGCGTGGTCGGCGTGGAC
>DLYX01000378.1:6678-10739 GCA_003447545.1 Deltaproteobacteria bacterium
GGCCCAGCGGTCGCGTGGTCGGTGTGGACCTTGCGGAATCGGAAGCTCTCCCCGGAAGTAATGTGGAAATTCTGCAAGGGGATGCGCGCGACCCAACCGTCAGAGAATCCTTGCGAGGTCTCCTCGGAGGCCCGGCAGATGTCCTGCTTTCCGATATGGCGCCCAAGCTGGCGGGTATCAAACATGCGGATGCAGCTCGACACGCCGAACTGGTTCGTGCGGCGATCGAGATGGCGCCGGTTGTCTTGCGCCCGGAAGGTTCTTTCGCGGCGAAGTTGTTCATGGATGCTGAATATGAGGGCTTGATTCAGGAGTTACGAGGGACCTTTCTCGGGGTCAAAACGGTCAAATTGGACACAACGCGTCAGCATTCCTCCGAGCTTTACGTCGTGGCGAAAAAACTACGTCCCTAGAACCATGGGGCCCGAGATGGCCCTGAAAATTTCAGGCACCGGCCAAATTTTTCGACGGGTTCTCCATAGCTGGCGGTTTGCTTCTCGATCGCTCCTCTCCGGCGATGATCAGCAGGGCTGTTGCCATGGCGGTTGCGGGGCAAAAAAAGCTCACAACAGCACGTCCGATGTGGGATAATCTTGCTGATTCCCGAGGGGGTCCAGCCAAACGTCGGTATGAAAATCTCTTCGCATATGAAAATTCGAACAACCCGTCTCGCGGTCTTGTTCTTCGTAGCGATGGGTTTGTCGGTGGCTCTCGCATCTTCCGTCCGAGCGGAGCGTTTTGGGCACGTCCTGGTTGTCGAAGATGATGGCCGTATTCTTGATGCGGCGAATCCTCTGCCGCTGGAGAATCGAAGGCTGGTATTTCGCCCGCGTGCGTCGGGGGGCTACGTCGCGGAAGAGAGCGCGGCACGCCGCCGTAACCGCACGCTGGGTACCGCGCTGGGTTTCTCTCCGGGAGAGGCCGCGCCGATCCGTGTCGATCTGAAGCGACCGATCCGATTTTATGGACGTTCCCATGATTCTATTTGGGTCCACCCGCACGGGGCGATCGCGTTCGGGGCGAATTGGCAGGTTGGCAGTGCTGCTCGAGCCAATGCACCGGGTAATCTTCTCGCCGCCGTGATGTCGGGCCCGCCCGTCATGGCGGGTCTCTGGAACGAACTGCTCCCGGGACGGGCGAACTCCAGTGGAGTTTTTGTGCATCAGGAAAAAGGCCGGGTCGCCATCAGCTGGCTGGATGTGGCTTCGGTCCGCCCGGCCGGAGCGAGAAACTCCTTTTTTATGGAGATCGACCGGGAGGGGCGCATTCTCGTCGAGTATTCCGCCCTGGCTACCCGTTGGGGGTTGGTGGGACTTTCCCCGGGGGCCGACCGCCTCAGCACCCGCGTCGAGGATATTCGCGAGGTTCGATCAATCAATGCCGAGGAAGCGGTGTTTGGCTGGTATCGAGACCGGCCGAGATTAAATTCCGCGGCTTTGTCTCGCCGCGTACATGCAGAGCTGCCCGACCGGTTCGAATTCCTGACCGTATTTACCGATCAGCCCGTAGATGCGCCTCATCTCGTGTACGCGGAGACAGTGGCGAATCAGACCTCGGGCTTGGGCCAGCCAATTTTCAATCATTCCGGCATCTTCGGTTCGGCAAACCTCGAACATCTGATCATCATGAATGATATCGGTTTTTGGGCGGATGATCCGACGGCATCGCCGATGCACCCGGCCTATAATTACGCCCCCTCGACTCTCGCCGTTCTGGCTCATGAAGCAGGCCACCGTTGGGTACCGAGATTTCTGGACGAGCCATTTATGCAGCACGCAGACTCGGGTCATTGGAGCCCCGGGTTGGCGAGTACAGCCTCGTTTCTGGGAGGAGCTGTTTTCGAGCCGGCCGGAGATGGCGCGTATCGCGTTGCGCGCACCATGGAGAGGTTTGGTTATCTGGACCGGTACCTCATGGGCCTGATCGAACCCGAAGAGGTCCCTCCTTTCTTTGCGCTGGAAACCGGGGATACGCCGGATCGTCCTTATCAAATCGGTGAAACCGTAACCGGCATTCGGCGCGAAGTAGTGATCGAGGATCTGATCCAACAACTGGGCGAGCGTTACCCCGACTCGAATCAATCGGTGAAGAAATTCAATATGGGATTTGTTCTTGTCGTGCCCTCGGGCTCGACGCCGGAGGCGCGGGACATCTACAAGATCCAGAGCCTGCGACGAGCTTTTGCGCCGTTCTTTCGAAAGGCATCCGGTGGGCGAGCGCGGATGGCGACCGGTTTGGGTGCTCGTCAGCCGATCCGACCGCTTTCCGGGGATATCGACCTGCTGGCGGGGCGCCCGAAAATTTTGCAGGCAGAAGTTTTTCCGGCGGAAGACACCGAGACCAACCTGGATCTGGATTGGGCAGACCTCGACGGGAACCTGACGCTACTCGAAATTATCATCGATCACGTCGGAGACACGGCACCGATCCGCGTGGATCTGGCAGCAGGAAGCTATGGTCGGCAGCGGGGGTCGGTGCAACTATCGCTTGCGGGACTGCCTCCGGGTGCTCGGGGTCTGGAGATTCTTTTAATCGACAGCGACGGGCAGACCTCGTCGTCTCTTCGGTTGCCCATGCCCTTGTAGCGGCCAATTTTTTTCGGAAAAGCAGGTCATCCGCGCAGGTACACAATTGTGGCCCCTGTACCGCCCTGCGCGGGCGGAGCTTCGGTGAAGTGATCGACATGGGGTGAAATCGTGAGCTGCTCCTGAACGGCCCGTCGCAAAGCGCCGGTTCCATGACCGTGCACGATCCTCACAGTTTCGCGAGAATCCAGCGCCTGCTGGTCGAGAAATTTCTCCAGCCTTTCGAGCGCCGGGCGGACTCGTTCGCCAATCAGGTGCAATTCGATTGACGAGCCAGCGTCGTCATTATCGGCTCGTTGTTGCGCGCGCTGAACACGAAACCCTCCGCTGGAGCCCGATTTGCCGGTCGAGGCAGGACCACCGACCCTCTCGAGTTCCTCCCGGGCGACATCGAATCGAATTTTCCCTCGTCCGATCCGTGCACGATCGTCATTGAATTCGATGAGTTCGCCGACCAGACCGTTGCTGCGGATCCGCACCTGATCTCCCACCTTCGGCATTTCTCCGCTCGAGGCGTTCGGAGCTTTGGCCGAGGCCTCTTGATCGGCCGCATCCGCAATCGATTTTCGTTGATCACGAGCAAGGTCCACAAGCGGGCGCGCAAAATCGCGTGGATTCTTCCTGGCTTGATCGAGCAACTTGCGACCCTCGATCCGCAGTTCTTCGGCGAAGCGTCGCGCAGCCCCTAGCTCCTCGGACCATTTTTGTTGTTTTTTATCAGTCAGTTCTTTGACCAGACGTTCCTGCTCGGCATTCATGGCTTTGAATTTCAGCCGCTCGGCGAGAGCGTCGGAGACTTCAGCCTCCAGTTTTTTTCGTTGATTCTCCAATCGATCCAGCGCCGCCGCGAGATCGGCTGTGGCTTCACTCCGCTCTTCTTCGGCGCGTTGCACCAACGGGGCGGGCAGGCCGAGTCTTCGCGCCATGGTCAGACCCAGGCTGGGTCCTACGCTGTCATAGATCAATCTATATTTCGGAGCGAAACTTTCGGAATGGAAATCGACAGCCGCCACCCGAGTGCGTGGATGAGAGAGGGCGGCAACCTTGACTGTCTGGAAGTGCGTCGTCGCCAGCGTGCGTGAGCCGCGGGCGGACAGTTCTTCAAGAAGAATGCGAGCAAGCGCGGCACCGTCTTCGGGGTCGGTTCCGGTTCCGGGTTCGTCGAGCAAAACCAGAGTATCCGGTGTTGCAGCCGAGAGAATCTCGCCGAGGTTTTGGACATGTCCCGAGAATGTCGAGAGGTCATCCGCCACGTTTTGTCGGTCGCCGATATCGGTAAAGACCTGGTCGAAGAGGGGTATCCGAGCCTCGGGGGCGGCGAGAATGGGAATGCCGCATTGGACCATCAAGGCGGAAAGCCCGAGTGTTTTGAGGGCGACGCTTTTCCCCCCGGTATTGGGACCGGTGATGACGAGAAGATCAAATTCCTCGTCGAGCTCGATATCGACGGGGGTGACCTTCCGGTCGGTCATCACC
>DLYX01000211.1 GCA_003447545.1 Deltaproteobacteria bacterium
CCGCTGGTGTAGTTGAGCAGGGCGTCGAACCACACATAGCAGACGTAGTTTTTGTCAAAGGGCAGCTCGATCCCCCAGGTCAATCGATCCTTGGGGCGTGAGATGCAGAGATCGCCGAGCGGTTCGCGCAGCATCGCCAGCGCTTCGTTGCGGTAGCCTTCGGGACGAATGAAGTCAGGGTTCTTTTCCAGGTGATCGAGGATTTTTTCCTGGTACTTCGACATGCGGAAGAAGTAATTTGGCTCGGAGCGCTCTACGGGTTCGGTGCGGTGCTGGGGGCACAGCCCGTCTTCCAATTCCTTCTCGGTGTAGAGGCGCTCGCAACCGACGCAATAGAGTCCCTTGTACTCGTCGAAATAGATATCGCCCTGCTCGTGGATCTGGGACAGGATCTCCTGCACGTAGGCGATATGATCGGCGTCCGAGGTGCGGATGAAATGGTCGTAGCCGATCCCGCAGGAGTCCCAGACCGATCGGAACTTCGCACTGACCTCGTCGACGAACTCCTTTGGTGAGCGGCCGGCTGCCTCGGCGGCCTCGACGATTTTTTCGCCGTGCTCATCGGTGCCGGTCTGGAAGAAGGTGTCGCGGTTGCGTTGCCGGTGGAAGCGCGCCCACGCATCGGTGACCACGTTGGTGTAGGTCGACCCCAGATGGGGTTCGGCGTTTACGTAGTAAAGAGGAGTCGAAATGTAGACGTTTTTCTTCACGAAGGTTTGCTCGGCTTTTTGTCTCGATCGCCGCGCTTGCGTCTACGTGGTCGACGGCGAGCGCTCTTTTTCGATCCGCTCTGATTTCTTTTTTCGCGGGCGCGCGGGTCGGGGGTGCTGGCAGCTTCCCATTCGCTGACTTCGGGTTCGGGCTTGCTGCTGGCAGGTTGCGTCAGGGTTGGCTCCGGGACGCTCTCGGCAGGTGTTGCCTTGGCCTCCGGCGTCGCCTCGGCATCGGGCGTCGCCTGTTTCCTCTCGACCAGATCCTCGAGCGAGCAATCGAAAAGCACCTCATCAGAGAATCGACGCACGACGACCTGGCGTTTGAGGATGGATTGCTGTGTGACCACGCCTTCGCCATGAATGCAATTCACTTTTTTGCCGATCCGCGGGAGGCCGCGTCGCAATTCGGCATAGGTATCGTATTCATAGCGCAGGCAGCATTTGAGTCGTCCGCACATGCCCGCCAATTTGCCGGGGTTCAGGGAGAGTCCTTGTTCCTTGGCGTGCTTGATCGAGACCGGAGCAAAGTCCTTCAGCCAGGAGCTGCAGCAAAGCTCTCGTCCGCAGGGCCCCATCCCGCCGGTGAGACGCGCCTCGTCGCGTTCGCCGATCTGGCGCATCTCGACGCGCGTATGCAGCTTCTGCGCGAGGTCGCGGGCGAGTCCGCGATGCTCGACACGACCTTTGGTGCTCATGAAGTAGAACGCGGCCTTGCCGCCGTCGAAACGATAGTCGACCCGGAGGAGCTTCAGGGGAAGGCTCAGCTCCCGGGCGAGTTGCCGAAACACATCCCCGGCATCTTTTTCCTGACCGTGGTTATGCTCGGCGCGGGAGAGGTCCTCATCGGTGGCGAGGCGGAGCACCCGCGGAAATTTGGCGTCGATTTCCTTGGGGAATCTGCTGCGGGGAGCGCTGATGGTCTCTCCCAGTTCCGGTCCGCGCTCGGTCTGGACCACGACCGCGACGTTTCGCTTGCAGGGCAGGTCGCCGATCTGGAATGTGGCGGCGCGTCCGGGGACACGAAAGCGCACGTCGACGATTTCTGCCGGCGGCAGGGCTTCAGGTGCTTCGCTGGTTTCGATGATTTCTTGCAAGGGAGTTCCCGGCCTAGCCGCGCATCTGCCGCAGGTCCAGGAGAAGGCTCTCCCAGGTCAGTTGCGCGTTGGCATAATGGTTCAAGTCCCGGGTCGTACCATGGATTCTTTTGAGAATCTGCAAAGAGGCCCGAGTTCTTTCGGGATCTCCAACATCGGCAGCTTCCTTCATGCGGGAACGGGCCCAATCGAGGAAGATCGTGCCCTGCAGCGTCATCCGGTCTCGGCGCTCCTCTCCCTTGCCCGAAGCGAGTTCGGCGGCGAAGTCGAGGACATCGGTCAGGGGCAGGCCCGGTAACTCGTCCAGACGGCTTCGGATATGAAGGCTTTGTTCCTGGCTTTCCTCGCTCGACAGCCGCTCGGCCTCCTGCAGGCTCCCGCCGGCAATCGCCGCGATGCTCTCGGCTTCCGCGGTGCTGGATCCCCTCCGTTCGAGAATATTTGCGATATCGGATGGCGTGAGCGGAGAGAAGAGGACCCTTTGGCATCGGGAGCGAATCGTCGGGAGCAGCGCATCCGCATTGTTGGACACCAGAATCAGCACACAACCTGCGGGTGGTTCCTCGAGAGTCTTGAGCAATGCGTTTTGCGCATCCGCGGTCAATTTTTCGGCTGGTTCGAGGATGGCGACCTTCCGTCGTCCGCGAACTCCCTGGAGCGCGAGATCCGATCGCAGGCGCCGGATCTGCGCAATCGAGATCTGGCTGGCGGTGGACTTCTCTTCTCGTGCCCGCGCCATATCCTGAATCAGAAGGTTGGGGTGGGTACCCGCCTCGACGAGATGACAGTCTTCGCATCCATCGCAGCCTTCGTTCGGGTTTTGCGTGCAGAAGAGTGCGCGCGCGAGCGCAAGCGCCGTGGAGCGCTTGCCGACACCAAGGGGGCCCGAGAAGATCAGGCCGTGGGCGAGTCGGTCCTGTTGCATCGATTGCCGGAGGTGCGTGGTGGCCCTTTCCTGTCCGAGAATTTCGGCCAGCTTCACGTGGCATCTCCAATCCAGGAAAGGACGTCCTGCGATATTTTCGAGGCGAGATCCTCGATGGGTGCGCGTGCATCGAAAATTTTCATGCGCGCGGCATCCTCTGCGGCCAATTGGTGGAAACCGTCGCGTACCCGTTTATGGAACTCGACTTTTTCAAGCTCGAGTCGGTCAGCCGGACCGACCTGTCGGGCCCGGGCAAGCCCCTCCTCGACGGGTAGATCCAGAAGAAAGGTTCGCGTCGGCATCAAACCATCGCGCGCGAAGGCGTCGATCTGCCGGACTTTTATGAGGTCCAGTCCTCGACCGAAGGCCTGATAGGCCAGCGTCGAATCCGAGAAGCGATCGGCGATGACAACGGCCCCACGAGCCAAAGCCGGTCGAATCAGTTTTGCGATATGCTCGGAGCGGTCTGCGAGGTAGAGAAGCAATTCGGTTTCGGGTGCGGGGGCCACGGCATCGGGTGTCAGCAGAATCGACCGAAGTTGGCGACCAAGATCGGTTCCCCCGGGCTCCCTTGTCGTCACGACTTCGTAGCCCGAATCCTCGAGCTTGCGGGCAAGCTGCGCGGCCTGAGTGCTCTTTCCGGATCCCTCGACTCCCTCGAAGGTCAGAAAGCGATTCATCGGGCATCGTCCTTGCGGGCAATGATGCGCCCCGTAATTCCGCGCGCCAGCAAAGAATCCGCTGCTTGTTCCCCACTATGGACGGCATCTGGCAAGCCCACACCATGATAGGCGTTACCGGCAAGTGCAAACTTTTCGTGGCGAGCAGCTTTTTCTTCGATGCCGAGGACCTTCAGCGTATGGCCGGCGTGGTATTGCGGCATCGACTCGTTCCATCGTGCGAGCCTCTGCAGCACGGGTTCGCCCCGGGCCCCGAGGAGGTTCTGCACTTCGGTGTGCGCAATCGACAACAGTTCCTCGTCGCTTTTCTGTAGCAGCGTGGGTGCCAGAGCGCCGCCGAGAAAGACCCGCAACGTGACCATATCGTCCGGTGCGCGATGCTCGAATTTCACACTGGGCACCGATATCGCGACAATCCCGCTTCCTTCGGTGGCGGGAATAATGATGCCGAAGAAATCGGGATCACGAGCGAGGTCTGTGCGCTTGTAGGCGAGTCCGGCGACGGCGGTCGACGCGTAAGGGATGCTGGCCAGGTCCGCGGCGAGCGCCGGATCCATTTCGTCGAGAACTTCGGCCGCACGCGGGGCGGGCAGGGCGACGATCAGTCCGTCGGCACGCCACTCGCCCTCGGTGGTCGTCACCACCCAATCCTCTTCGCGTCGAATGCCAGTTGCGCGAGTTTGCCGCTGAATGGTTTCGGCGGGCAATTGTTCCACGAGCCGGTCGACAAGAGATCCCATGCCGCCGCGGGGGGCCTGAAAGAGATTGAACCGGGCACCACTGGCGGCCTGTGTGGTGGGCTGGCTCGCCTGCCGCCGCAAGCCGAGGATCACGCTGCGGTGGTTCCGTTCGAGATCGAGAAAGCGCGGCAGAGTGGTGGCGAGTGAGAGCTTTTCCGGATCGGCCGTATAGATCCCTCCGACGAGGGGCTGGGCCATCCGCTGCAGCATTTCCTTGCCGAATCGCCGACGCACAAAGGATCCGAGAGTCTCGTCGCCGCCTGGAGGGGGGCCACCGCGGGGGATGACGATATCCAGCAAGGCGCGCAACCGGCCGGGGATGGAGAGGATCGGGGAGCGGAGGAAGGGAAGGATCTTCGCGGGCGCGAGCATCTGAAAAGCTTCGGGAAGCGGCAGGAGAGCGCCGTCGCGAACGACGAGCGTTTTCCGGAAGCGGGTTTGGGTCGGGATCAGGTCCTGATCAATGCCCAGTCGGCGACAGAGGTCCAGGGCCCATGGCTTCTCGGTGATCATGGAGTCCGGCCCCATCTCGAGAAGCATATCGTCGATATGATCAGTTCGGATCACGCCGCCAAGATGCGGACTCGCCTCGAGCACACGAACTTCGAGTTCGCCGGGTGCCGACTCCTGCAGGCGGTGCGCAGCGGCGAGGCCGGAGAGGCCGCCACCGAGAATGAGAACGCGACTGTGCGAGTTGCTCATGCGTGCGTGCGCTCGTCGGGCGAATTCTCGATCATCTGGCGCTCAATTCATGGACCGTGTCGACAAAGCAGCGCACGGCATCAATGGGCGTCTGGGGAAGGATTCCGTGGCCGAGGTTCATGATATGTCCGGGCCGGCCCTCGGTCTCGTCGAGAATCTGTTTGACCCGGGCTCGCAGGGTATCGAGTGGGGCGAACAGAAGGAGAGGGTCCAGGTTTCCCTGCACGGCACGATCATGCCCGATTCTTCGCCAGGCTTCATCCATGCGAATCCGCCAGTCGACGCCGACGACATCACTGCCGGCCGAGGCGATCAGCTCCAGAATTCCCGGAGTTCCCGTGCCGAAGTAGATGGTCGGAACCGAGCGATCCAGTCGCGAGAAAAGGTCTCGCATATGAGGCAGGATGGCCTTCTCATAGTCTTCGGGAGCCAGGTGTCCGACCCAGCTGTCGAATACCTGGATGGCCTGCGCTCCGGCGGCCACCTGACCATTGAGGTAGTCGACGGTCACTTTCACCAATTTTCGCATCAATTCTTCCCAAGCTTCCGGTTCGGAATACATGAAGCGCTTGGTTTCGAGATAGTTGCGAGATCCGCCGCCTTCGATGGCATAGGAGGCGAGCGTGAAGGGTGCCCCGGCAAACCCGATCAAGGCCGTCTTTCCCCCGAGGCGCTCGCGCACGCCGCGAACGGTGTCGAAAACAAAGGAAAGCGAGTCCTCCACGTCGACCTCGGGCAGCTGGTGCACATGGGCCACATCGCGGATGGGCCGCGCGAGGGCCGGTCCGTCGCCCTTTTCGAAGGAGAGGCCCAGCCCCAGAGGTTCGAGAGGGAGCAGAATGTCGGCGAAAAGGATCGCGGCATCCATGCCGAAGCGCTCGATGGGCTGGACGGTGACTTCGGTCGCAATTTCCGGCGTTTTACACAGGTCCAGAAAGCCCATTTTTTCCCGAATCGCCCTGTATTCCGGGAGGTATCGGCCTGCCTGACGCATCAGCCAGACGGGGGTATGGGGGACTGCCTCGCGGCGACATGCGGCAATAAAAGGAAGTTCAACGTGACTCACGCCACTTATACTAAGGAAAACTGCGCCGAGTCCCAAAGGGGCGCATCCGGGCCTGCGGAGCCGCACGTGACGAGGCCCGGCAAGTCGCGGGAACGCCCCCGAAATCGGTCTGGCCTACTCGGCGAAAATCACCTCGGCTCCGGTACCCGAGAGGATTTGATCCAGAGCTTCGCGGTCCTTCGGTGTCATGGATTTCCGGCTGTCGCGCAGCACCTGCAGACATTTTTTTTGATAGGGAAACGGGTTTTGCTCCCATGCCGCGCCGTCGATGGTGGTCTCGACCTTCTCGGCGCCAGAGGCGACGGCCTCGGCATTGGCCAGCAGATACGGCGCATAGACGCGGCCGAACTCGCAGAGCAAGGCATGGAAAGTCGGCCCGAGCGCTTCGGGTTGCACCCAATCGCCGGAGGCGGGTTCGACGCCGCTGAGGTCCTCCATATGCTCGACCCATGCATATACCCGCGGTTCTTCTTTCACACAGATCGCCATGGGAGTCGGATCAAAGAGCACCAGGCAGGTCAGTTGGCCATAGAGGGCAAAGTCAGCGGAAGCGGGCCGGTCGCCGAACAGGAATGGGGTGCCCGCCAGATGAGCGGAGAAGAGTTTCAGAAAACGACGGTAGCCCTCTTCGATGACCGGGGCTGTGATCGGGTTGGAGCCAACGTAGCTCAGCCGCTCGATTTGCCGGTCGGCGATAAATTTGGAAAGTGGCGCGACTTCCTCGTCGCTGGCGTTGGTCTTGATCCACCGGGGCAGGATGGATGCGGCCTTGTCCACGTCGGCCTGAAACGCCCAGCGGTAATGAAACATCGCTTTGGTCAGCCATTCGTCGCCGAAATCCTCGAGCATATCGTTGAGCATGGCGAGAACAGGATTGTCCGGGACGATGCTGCGGCCCGCATACTCCTGCTCGAACCGGCGGATCAGAGGTGTGGAATCCGTGACGGCGACCTCATTTCCCTCGGCATCGGGAAGGTAGAAGGTGGGCAGCAGCGGGATGCGAGGCTGCGGACGTGATTTATGTTCGGCGCTCATCTGCTGAATCATGCGGGAGGGGATGTGCCGGTAGCGCAAAACGGCTCTCATCTTGCGCGTATAGGGGGACCCGGGGGCTCCCATGAAAGTCAGAGTCTTTTGTGACGGTGCGTTGTTCATAGATTTTCCTTTGGGCTGAACCCCGGTTTTGTCATGAGAAGTGTCAATAGGCAACTGCGGGCGGCGCCGGGCAACGTGGTCGACGATCGCGCGGGTCAGGTAGCCGAGTTTTGGATGGATCGGCACGATACCTACGGGGATCTTCAATTCGGCAAGCGCTGCACTCGCGGTCGGCCCGATGCTGGCAATATCCACGCTCCGACGCAGGATCGCGAGCAGCTCGGCGCGCCTTTCGCCGGCAAACGCAAGCAGATGGTCGAGCTGAACCGCGGTGGTGAACACTGCGATATCGATTTCCCCGGCGAGCAGGGCACCCAAGCCGGCCGCCAGTGGTGCGGTATCTTCGGGCAAGGCCCACCGGTAGACGGGAACGGGCAGGACGCTGGCCCCGCGTGCTTGCAGGCCCTCGTTGAGCTCGCGGCTGGGTCGTCCGTATTCCTGGATGGCGAGACGCTTGTTTTGGAACGGCCATTGTTGATCCAGAGTGCTCAGCAGCTCTTTCCAGGTATTCGGTTCCGGAGCCCGGATTTTCGCTTCGAGTCCGAGTTTGCGCAGTGCGGCGACCGGTTTCGGACCGCGGGCGATCAGGGGGATCTCGCGCAGGTGGCCCAGGACTTCGGTGCGTTCGCTGTCGGCGAAGGAGTCAATGAGGGCCGTGGTGCCGACGCCCGTCAGGCAGATCAGGGCATCGATTTCCTGTTTACGGAGTCTCTCCAGAAATTCGCGGGGCGCGCCCTGATCGGTCAGGGGGATCTCGCGCAGTGCCGGTGCCGAGACCACGGCGGCGCCGTGATGCTCCAGCAGGCTCCGGAATTACTC
>DLYX01000541.1:0-2694 GCA_003447545.1 Deltaproteobacteria bacterium
GTGCCCCCGACGAGAGGGAGCGTGAGACGCTCCTCGATTTTCTCGAGCAGCGTCGGCTGCAACTGACGGCATCTCCGGGCGAGGCCGAAGCTCTTCTGAAGCAACCCCGTCGCCCGCGACGGGACGATCTTCCGGTCACCGAGCTGGCCAGCTGGTTTGGTGTCGCGCGTGTTCTGCTGAATTTGGACGAGGTGATTCATCGTGGGTGAACGCAAGCCGGAATCCGGGCAGAAGGCCGCTGGCCTGGCCACGCGGCGCGAGGTTTTGGGCGGTGGGCTCGGACTGGCAGGCCTTCTGGCGGCAGGTCGCTGGCCGCAGGTGGCCACAGCGGGCATCCGCCCGCCGGCTCGGGCCAAGAATATTATCTATATCTTTCTCGCCGGGGGCATGTCCCAGCTGGACACCTTCGATCCCAAGCCCGAGTTGGCTCGCCTGGATGGGCAGCTCTGCCCCGATGAGCTCTATGAGGGTAAACGCCTGGCGTTTATTCGGTCGCATCCCAAGATTCTCGGCTCTCCCTATACGTTCAAAAAGCATGGTCAGTCGGGTGCTGAAGTTTCCGAACTCATGCCGCACCTGGCCGAGGTCGTCGATGATCTGACGTTCATCAAGTCGATGCATTGCGACGAGTTCAACCACGGCCCGGCACAGCTGCAGCTTGCGACCGGGGTCGGGCGGTTCGGGCGACCAAGTCTGGGGGCCTGGCTGGATTACGCAATCGGTTCCGAGAATCAGGATCTTCCCGGGTTCGTAAACCTGCTCGGCTCCGTTGACGTTCCGGCCGCGGCCGGCGCACTCTGGGGTTCGGGGATGTTGCCGGGCAAGCATCAGGGGGTTCGATTTGCCTCGCCCTGGTCGCCTGTATTCTATCTGCGAAATCCATCTGGTGTTTCCGAGACGATGCAGCAGCAGGATGTTGCGACCGTGAATGCACTCAACGAGATTGCCTTTGCGCGGGGGGGGAACCCGGAGACGGCGACCCGGATGGCTCAATATGACCTCGCCCTGCGGATGCAGAAAGCACTTCCGGAGGCTGCGGATCTAAGCCAGGAGTCACAGGCGACGAAGGCGGACTACGGTGTTCGCCTCAACCCGACTTCCTTCGCTACCCAATGCCTTCTGGCACGGCGACTGGTCGAGCGCGACGTGCGGATGGTTCAGGTGATCAATTCCGGGTGGGATCACCACTCCAACATTTTCAGGTTTATCAAGCCCTCATCGCGCAAAGTCGATCGGCCCATTGCTGCTCTGATCCGCGATTTGAAGCAGCGTGGTCTGCTGGATGAGACGCTTGTGGTTTGTGCCACCGAGTTCGGCAGGACGCCGATCGCTCAGGGGATTGGCCTGGGCGGAGAGAAGGCGATCCCCGGACGAGATCATCAACGAGATGCATTTACCGTGTGGATGGCCGGTGCCGGGCTCAAGCCTGGCATGACCTATGGAAAGACCGATGAACTCGGACATCAAGTCGTCGAGAACCCGGTACACGTCCACGATCTGAACGCGACGATCCTGCATCTGATGGGGCTGGATCACGAGCAGGTGACCTTCCGCTACGAGGGCCGCGACCACCGGCTCACCGACGTGCATGGACATGTGGTGCGCGACATTCTGGCGTGAGCGTATAGCATCCCTGCGGCACGGCGGCCACGGAGTGCGACATCAAGGCGGTGCCATGGCAGGGGGGCGCTCTTCGACCTACATCAGAGCATCGAAGATCGATCGACCCACATCGACCGGAATGGCCTCGGGGTAGACCGCAGCAATGGCCATGGCCTGCTCGGGATTGTCGAGGTCCTCGATGTCCAGTCGCAGCGACGAGCCCTTGGCAGCCAGATCGTCGGCAAAGATCCGGGCCACTTGCTCCAGAGACAACGGATTGGCTTGCCGTTGTTCCTGCTCTTGCTGGTCGCGATAGATATGAGCCTTCCACAGAACGCTGATACGGAAATCCTCCAGAGGCGCGCGGTAGGCAATCTTGCCGTGATCCCGCACGGCCCAATCACCGGATCCGTCGTCTTCCGGAGCCAGTTCGGCACTAGCGCTGACCAGACGCGTGCCCTGATCAAAGGGGCCGACCGGCTCGACCTGATGGAACATGCCGTGGTTGTCGCCGAGCAGGGCGGTGTTGGTCATGTTCTCGCAATGGCGCTGGGGCGGGGACGCAGGCCCGTCAGGCCAGTAGAGCAGGCCGCCGCCATCCACATCATTCATCCACCAGATCGAGGTCGCCTGCCGGATCGTCCAGTCCTCGAAAAGCCCCGACCACAGCATCGTGCGCAGCAGCCACATGGGGGTGTTGGTGCGATCGCGTCCCTCGAACAGGGGGTTGTCGGTATGCGCCGGGCCGCTCTCGGCCAGACACGCCATGAGATTCACATAGAGCGTATGCGGGATGACCACTTCGGCCTCATAGAACTCGCGCGCGGCCGCGGTCACTTCTTCGTGCAGCATGAAGAGGTCGGCTCCCGGAACGGCGATATCACCGTGCACCCAATCGTTCTGAAACCACATGGGGCTGGTCGGTTCCTGCTGTCCCTGTTGCGGGCGGAACCAACCGCCCAGGGGCGTGTATGGCGCGTTCTGGCGCAGCAGCTCGTGCACCTGCGGGGTGTCCGCGATGACATCCGAGAGCATGATGGGTGGCTTGGCGTAATGCATGAGTGCTCCGATCTTTTTGTTCTGATCTTTTTG
>DLYX01000541.1:3074-3323 GCA_003447545.1 Deltaproteobacteria bacterium
CTAATGGTTCCACCAGGGCCGGTCGCCAAACGAGCGCAGGTCCATTTCGTGGGTCCAGGTCGAGCGATGCTGTTGGGAGAGATGCCAATAGGATTCAGCGATCTTCTCGGGCAGCATCAGGCCGTCGTGTTCGCGGCCGCGGGTAGCGCGCAGTTGCTCGAACATCTCGGGGCCGAGCATCTTGCCAAGTGTGTCCGGCGCATCGACCGCGCCGTCCAGAATCACGTGCGCCACATGAATTCCCTTGGG
>DLYX01000541.1:3705-3866 GCA_003447545.1 Deltaproteobacteria bacterium
TGGGCGTGTTGTCCGGCGTTCCCGCGCACAGCGGCTGTTGCGGACGAGACCAGCAGGGTCCCCTTGCCGCGTTCTTCCATCAGCGGGCACACAGCCGAGGCCACCCGGTACAAACCGAAAGTGGCCAGTCGCCAGCACATCTCGAATGATTTGGCCGGCGT
>DLYX01000483.1 GCA_003447545.1 Deltaproteobacteria bacterium
GAACAGCAAGCCCGAGAGCGCCGGCCGCTCCCGTGCCTCGACGCACCGAGTCTACCGACTCACGCCGCGAGTCCAGACCACCCGAAAACGCTAAAGCGAACACAGGCGGGTAGAACCGTTCACCCACTGTTCTATCCGCCAGATTCGTTCAGCGATTGACCTTCGCCTTGAGCAATTGGCTCGGGCGAAAGGACAAAACCTTCCGACTGGAGATCGTGATCGACTCCCCGGTCTGCGGATTGCGCCCCCGTCGGGCGCGCTTGTCGTGAACGATGAAGTTGCCAAACCCGGAGAGCTTTACGGCTTCGCCGCCCTCCAGAGTGCTTTTGATTTTTTCAAAAACGAGATCCACGCATTCAGCGACATCCTTGCGAGAAGAACGCGATTGTTGATGGATCTGTTCGACGATGTCGGCTTTTGTCATCAGAGTTCCTCAGGTCTCAGCGTAGCTCGAACGAATATTTCTCGGCAAGTCCAGCGAGCAGCTTTTCTTGGGCCGCACCCACTTCCTCATCGGTAAGCGTGCGATCAGGCGCCCGAAAGGAGAAACTGAAAGCCAGACTCTTCTGCCCGTCCGGCACGCCCTCTCCTCGGTACTCATCAAAAAGCGTCACAGATTCGAGCAGGTTCACGCCGCCCGATTGCAGGTCCTCGAGGACCTGCCCTGCGGGCAGATCGGCAGACATCAGCAAAGCGACATCGCGCCGCACAACGGGGTGTCGTGCAAGCGGCGAAAATTGCGGATGGTCTCCCGCTAATTCCTTCCATAGTTCCAGGTCCAGTTCCGCAAGCCAGACCGGCGCATCATCGAGATCCAGTTCGGCTGCCACACGCGGATGCAGAGCACCTACAAACCCCAGGACGCGATCGCCGACCGACAAGATCGCCGCCTGCCCCGGATGGAATGCTTCGGGTAAATCACCCGACACCCACCGCGCCGAGAGGTGACCGATCTCATCGAGCGCGGACTCCAGAAGCCCTTTCCAGCCAAGGAAGGTGATCGGCATCGAGGCCTCGCCCACGGGTGAAGGCGGTGTCCCGGCCACCAGCATGGCCACGGCTCGTCGTTCCTCTGCTGCGCCCGTCAGCGGATTCGCAAAAATCCGGCCTGTCGTGAATAGCGGAATAAAGGCCGCATCACGCGAGCGATTGAGACGCGCGACCTCCAGCATTCCGGGAAGCAGGCTCCGGCGCATCTCGCTGGCTACGGTGGCCAGCGGGTTGCGCATCAGGACGCTTCCGGAGCCCTGCGGCCAGATGCCGGGGAAACGCTCATTCTCGGAGGGCTCGGCAAAACTCAGGGTCAGTGCTTCGGACAGCCCGCGGCTGCACAGGGCGGCCCGCACGGCTTGCGAGAAATTTCCCGGGCGTCGCCGCGCCCGCGTCTCCACTCGGGGAAGTGTAGTCGGAATCTTGTCGAAGCCACGCAAGCGCGCGACCTCCTCGACCAGATCTGCTTCCTGCTGCCAGTCGTTGCGGTAGGAGGGAGGCGTTACCAGAAGCGAGCCATCGGCCCCTTCCACACGAGCGCCAAGCGACTCCAACGCCGCAATTGTTTCGGCCTCCGGCACAGAAACCCCGAGCAGATGCCCGGGGCGCTTCGCATCAAGCGCGATCGCGGCCGCATCCACGGGCTTTCGTCCGGCCACGGCGCACGCGCCTGCCGCCTCCAGCGAAAGGCTCTGCCCCATCGCCGCAAAGACGCCAACGGCCTCCGCTGCACCCTGCCCATCGACTTGGCGTTCGAAGCGAAACGATGCTTCGGAATGAACGCCCACGCGGCGCGCTGTGCGACGGACCGTGCGGGGGTCGAAAATTCCACTCTCGAGAACGATCCTCGTGGTCGCTGAAGAGACCTCGGCTCGCGCACCACCCATCACCCCTGCCAGAGCAACCGGTCCGAGGGAATCCGCAATCACGAGATCGTCCGATACAAGTTCGATCTCTCTCGAATCCAGCAAAACCATCTTCTCACCGGCGGTGGCCCGACGGACCACCAGCGTGCCACCGGCAACACACGACTCATCAAAGGCATGGAGCGGTTGGCCGGTTTCCAGCATCACGTAATTCGTAAGGTCAACGACGGGCGACAAGGCGCGCACGCCGCATTGCTCCAGGCGACGACGCATCCACAGGGGGGTCGGAATCGCATTGCTCACGTCGAATGGTTGCGCGCAATACCAGGGACAAAGGTCCGGCGCCTCGATGGCCGCGGCAACCGAAGACTCCGCGCCATTTGTATCCACCACACTGGCTGTAGGCGGTGTCAGGTCCAGCCCGAAAATAGCCGCCACATCACGGGCGATCCCGAGGACCGAAATACAATCGCCTCGGTTCGGTGTGATGGCGATATCGAGAACCGTGACTGCCGGCAATCGAGCGTCCAGGGCTTCTCCCGGCACCAGGTCTCGGCCATCGCGAAAATCTGCGGCCGCAAGCACCAGAATGCCGTCCTGGCCCTCGCCGAGTGCCAGTTCCTTTTCGGAACAAATCATTCCCTCGGAGCGAACGCCGCGGAGTTTCCCGGCCTTGATCTTCATACCACCGGGCATCCGCGCCCCCGGCATCGCCACCGGAACAAACTGTCCGGCATCCACATTCGGAGCACCGCAGACAATCGTCGCCGGTGTCTCGCCGCCCACATCCACCGTGCAAACCCGCAGCCGATCCGCATCCGGATGGGGGTCCACCTGCATCACCCGCCCGACCACAATTTTCGCAGGAACTTGAGACAGACGGACCTCTTCGATCTCGAGTCCGGCGAGCGTCAACCGTTCGCCGAGGACGTCTGCTGCAGGTAAATCCGAAAGCCGCTCTTCGAGCCAATCCAGAGGGAGAAGCATTTTCTAGAACTGCCTCAAGAAGCGAAGGTCGTTTTCCACGAGAAGCCTCATATCATCGATGGCATGGCGGAGCATCGCCAGGCGCTCCACTCCAACGCCGAAGGCAAAGCCCGACACGGCGCTCGGATCATAGCCGACCGAACGAAGGACATTGGGATGGATCATGCCGGCCCCGAGAATTTCGAGCCATCCCGTATTGCTGCAGACACGGCAACCGCTGCCTGCACCCGCACACATCACACAAGCGATATCGACTTCAGCGCCCGGCTCGACAAACGGAAAATACGAGGCACGGAAACGTAAACCAACCTTGCCGAAGAAGGCTCCGAGAAACTCCTCGAGCACGCCCTTCAAGTCGGAAAAGCGGATATCCGTATCGACCAGAAACGCCTCGATCTGGTGGAACATGGGCAGGTGCGTGGCGTCGTCATCGCGGCGATAGGTCGCGCCCGGTGCGATCACCGCGAGAGGCGGTTTCCGTTTTCGCATTTCCCGCACCTGAATCGGGGAAGTATGCGTCCGCAGCAAACGACCATCTTCGAGCAGGAAGGTGTCGGCCATATCGCGGGCCGGGTGGTCCGGTGCGAAGTTCAGAGCCTCAAAATTATGCTCGTCGTCCTCCATCTCGGGTCCGTCGGCGACCTCGAATCCCATCCCCTCGAGCACGGCGATCGCCTCGCTCATCGACTGCTGCAAGGGGTGCAGGTGCCCCGTCGGCCAACGGGCGGCCGGGAGAGAAACGTCGATCCGCTCGGATTCGATACGGATATTCTCTGCAGCAGCGCGCAGCTCGACGAGGGCCGTATCGATCGCTGACTCCATCGAGCGTTTGGCAGCGTTGGCCCGATCCCCCAGAACCGGTCGCTCTTCCGGAGCGACGTCTTTCAGCCCGCGCAGAATGCCTGTAATGGCGCCTTTGCGCCCCAGAACCTCGATCCGAAGCTGCTCTAGCGCCTCTTCGGTCTTGAGAGTCGGCACGCGAACGAGCGTTTCTCTCTCAAGAGAGTCAATCTCCTCCCCGACCGACATGCCGCGCCCTCGCTAGCGGCTCAGGCCGTCAGCGCGCTTTTTGCCTTCTCGGCAATGGCGCCGAAGGCAGCAGAATCCGTAGCGGCAATCGCAGCAAGAGCCTTGCGATCGATCTCGATCTCGGCCTTGTTCAGCCCCGCGATCAACCGGCTGTAGCTAATGCCTTCCGCCCGGGCCGCAGCATTGATGCGAACGATCCAAAGTCGACGGAAGTCTCGCTTGCGGACCTTGCGGTCACGGAAGGCGTATCCAAGCCCCTTCTCGACGGTCTCGCGCGCGACAGTATAAAGTTTCCGCCGGCCACCGACGAAACCTTTTGCCAGCTTCAAATATTTTTTACGGCGGCGACGCGCCTTGAACCCACGTTTGACTCGCGGCATCGATCTACCCCTTATCCGTTCGGCAACAAGCGCCGGAGCGACGGAGTATCCGCCGCGGTGACAATCACGCCGCTGCGAAGCTTGCGCTTCTGCTTCGTCGTCTTGGTCCGCATCTGGTGCCGG
>DLYX01000080.1 GCA_003447545.1 Deltaproteobacteria bacterium
GGTAGCGATAGGGTGGTACCCCGGTGCCGGGCAGAACCTCGACGTCCAATTGCACCCCCAGAGGAATCGCCCCCATCGTCTCATCGCCATCCCCAAAAACCGTCAACGCGCCCACGCGATCCTCGGGATTACCGGGCGTCGGCCCCGGTTGACCTGTCTCGGCGGCCCCGAGTCCCCCAGCAATGAGAAAAAAAACAGCAAGCAAGATCAATAAACGGGAAAACATGCCCGCAGGTGTTGCAGTTGTGACGGTCCACAGTCAAGTAGGAACCATGGTCACGCAAAAACGTTCTCAATGGCTCGATCGCATCGGCTCCTTCTTTGCCTTACTGCTTTTCGCCGGGATCCTCGTGGGTTGGCTGCGCCTCGGCGCCGCTCTAACCGCTTTCTATCTTTTTGCTCTCGGTGGCATCGGCGCTGCGCTGGTTTCGGGGGCTTTCTTCGTCCGACGCCTGCGCGGACACCCCCTGGGCGCACCCGGTCTCGCGACTGTGGCTGCCGGACTCGCGTTCATCCTTGCTGTTCTGACATCCTCGGGGGATGGGCCTCCGATCAACGACTTCACCACCGATCTTCAGGAGCCTCCTAGCTTTGCCCACGCCCGCACGCTCCCCGCAAACCTTGGACGCGATATGGAATATCCGAAAGAGTACGCGGCGCAGCAAACGGAATGCTGCGGCGACCTCGCACCGCAAACATTTTCAACCCAATCTTCAGAAACGTTTGCAGCGGCCGCGGCAATCGCCGAGGCTGAACCGCAGTGGACCGTCCTCCTCGTCAATCCAGAAAATGGCACCATCGAGGCGACTGCTTCGACACTCATTTTCGGATTCCAGGACGACATCGTGGTGCGCGTCCGCCCGAGCGATTCGGGAAGCATCGTGGATATCCGCTCGAAGTCCCGCGACGGGAAAAGCGATCTGGGGGCGAACGCCGCACGTATCCGATCGTTCCAAAATAAACTTTCCGATCAGATTCGCTGAGAGCATTAGCGGTGGAACCCCTTGCGGCACAGGGACTTTTTTAATCGGATGCTCTCCGATTCCTTGACACGCCCCAGCCATTCGCGTACTCAGGGGCACGCTGAAGACAGCACATAATTTCAACTGGTTTTGAAGGAGATGCAAGAATGACAAAGACGGAATTGCTGACGGTACTCGCCGAGTCTGCGGACATCACAAAGAAGCAGGCAGATCAGGTATTGACGACGCTGGTCACGACGGCTGCGAAGGCAGTCAAGAAGGGCGATCCGGTCAAGATTCCCGGTTTGGGTATCTTGCGTCTGCGCAAGATGAAGGCCCGCATGGGGCGGAATCCGCAGACGGGCGAAGCGATCAAGATTCCGGCCCGCAAGAAGGTCGGCTTCACAGTTGCCAAGGCATTCAAAGATGGGGTTCTTGGCGTCAAAAAGAAGTAAAATTCTTGCTCACCCGAGGCGCCTCGAGGCGCCCTTGGTAGACGGATTGGAAAAAGCCCTGATTTATCAGGGCTTTTTCTTTTCTTTCGAGAGGGGAAAAGGCGTGAACCCTCTCTATTTACCGTGGCATCGCTTGTACTTTTTACCGCTGCCGCATGGACATGGATCGTTGCGCCCGACCTTTTCGGCGGCGCTTGCCGGCTCCTTCGGGAGGTCGCTCACCGCTCCGTGACTCAGGGTCATGGGCGCCGGTCTGCGCTCCTCTTCCAGTCGCTCCACGTCTTCGTCTCGCATCAGCTGGACCGTAAAGAGCTTGCGAATGGATTCTGTTTCGATCCGCTCGATCATCTCGCCAAAGAGAGCAAAGCCTTCCTTCTGGTAGGCCTGCAGAGGGTTCTGCTGGGCATATCCACGGAGCCCCACGCCCTCCTTTAGCCGGTCCATCGAGAGCAGATGATCCTTCCACTGCTGATCGATCGTCTGCAACATGATGACCTTCTCAAGGTGCCGAACGACCTCCGGACCGTACTCGGTCTCACGGGCCGTGTAATATTCGCGCGCCTTGTCGGCCAGCTTTTCGGGGAAATCCTCGAGGATCAAGCCTTCTCGCTCTGGCGCGTCGAAATCGAACGACGTCCCGTAACGTTCCACCATCCCCCGCTCGATCTCGCCCCAATCCCAGGCGTCCGGCTGGAGATCGGCGTCGACAAATTCCGCAACGACACCGCCAGCCAGGTCGTCGACCATCTCGTCGGTACCCTGTCGGGTCGTCTCCCCGCCCAGTGCCTCACGGCGACGGTGGTAAACGACCTCCCGCTGCTTGTTCATGACGTCATCGTATTCGATCAAATGTTTGCGGATGTCGAAGTTATGCCCCTCGACCTTCGCCTGTGCATTTGCGACGGCCTTGGTGATCATACGATGCTCGATCGGCTCGCCATCCTCGATGCCGAGCTTGCTCATCACGCCCTGAATGCGTTCGGCACCGAAAATACGCATCAAATCATCCTCGAGACACAAGAAAAACCGCGAAGAGCCGGGATCACCCTGCCGACCGGAACGCCCACGGAGCTGGTTATCGATTCGTCTCGATTCATGCCGTTCCGTGCCGATGATATGCAGGCCGCCGGCCTCCATCACTTGCTCACGTTCGGACTCACAATCCACTGCATAGCGGTCCCTCGCCGCGATGAAGGCCTCGTCGCGGGGATCGTTGGTGCCAACCTCGACCTGCGCCAAAGCCTCGGGATTGCCTCCGAGCACGATATCCGTGCCGCGGCCGGCCATATTTGTGGAAATTGTGACAGCTCCGAGTCGGCCCGCCTGAGTCACAACGCCTGCTTCACCGCCATGATTCTTCGCGTTCAGGACGTGATGCCGAACCCCGCGCTTTTTGAGATGACGCGAAAGCAGTTCAGACTTCTCGATCGAGATCGTACCGACCAGAACCGGCTGGCCGCGTTCCCGG
>DLYX01000042.1:0-2405 GCA_003447545.1 Deltaproteobacteria bacterium
ACACGGCGTCCGGGGAGAGGCACCGCCGGAAACCCTCAAGGTCTGCATCAACAAAGCCGGCGGCTTCCGGGCCGACGTCAATATATGCCTCACCGGCATGGACATCGAAAAAAAGGCCGCCTTGATCGAAGAGGCGTTCTGGTCGGCGAATCCGTACAACCGCGAAGACTACGCCTTCCTCAAGACGCGCCTTTTGCGCAACGACAAAACTGACCCCGACTCCAACGAGCAAGGTGTCGCCATCTGGCGTTGCAGCGTGAAGGATCCCGATGAAAAGAAGGTCGGTCGTGCATTCTCCAACGCCATGATCGAATTGGCTCTGGCCTCGATCCCGGGCTTTTTCACAATGGGTGGCGGAGTCGGCCCCGGACGCCCCTATGGCGTGCTCGAGACGGCACGGGTTCCGGCGGCGACAGTGCCGCAAAAGGTCACCTTCCTCGGCATCGGCGGTCAGACCACAGAAGTTTCTTCGGTCATTCCCCGCCGAGACGTGAAGATCACCGCGCCGGCAGAGCCGGCAGCCACGCCTCCTGCCGGGGACACCCAATCCCTGCCGCTGGGAACGTTGTTCGGCGCGCGCTCCGGGGACAAGGGGGGCAACGCCAATCTGGGCATCTTCGCGCGCAGCGATGAAGCCTGGACCTTCCTCGACAACCTCCTGACCATCGACAAGCTCAAGGAGCTTTTGCCCGAATCCCGGGACCTGGCGATCGACCGACATCGGCTACCCGCCATCCGGTCCCTCAACTTCGTCCTGCACGGGTTTCTTGAAGAAGGCGTCGCCGCGTCGACGCGACAGGACCCCCAAGCCAAGAGTTTGGGAGAGTGGCTGCGCGCCCGGGTCGTCGACATCCCCGCGAGCCTGCTCGGGTGAGCGAGAAGGCCACCCAGTCGAGCCCCCGATTCCCCGGGGTCCGGGCCCCGCAACCTCTCCTCGATGCCGAGGCCGAGCATCGCCTGACAGATCGACAGAAGGAGATTCTCGACGAACTGGAGACCGCCGGCGCCGAGGATGGGTTTGCCTCCCAAACCATGGCGGAGATCGCCGCCCGCATGAATTGCTCGTTGCGGACGCTTTATGGCATCGCCCCGACACGTGACGAACTCTTGCTGATTGCGGTGGACCGCCGGCTCCGCCGCATCGGGCGCAAGGCCATCGAGAAGCTGGATCCGACGCTTTCCCCCCTGGAGCTTCTGCGCGCTTACCTCGAGGGCGCCAACGCAGCCGTACAACGACAAACCTTTACGTTGTCGAGGGACTTCGCAACGGTCAGCGGCTCTCGCCGACTGGCAGATTCACACGAAAATTATGTAATCTCAGTGGTGCAAAAACTTCTGGATCGCGCCGTATCCGAGACCCAGATCCGCCCCGTGGACACGGCTGCGGTTGCTCATATTCTCGGAGGCTTCGGGCGCGAATTCACCAAGCCCGATATCGTCGACATGATCGACGGGACCCCCGACGAGGCCGCCAACCTCCTGACCGACGTCCTGCTTCGCGGCCTGGTTGCCCGCCAGCCCTGATATTGCAGAAACCCTTGCCACATAGGAAGGTAAATCCCATGAGTAACGATTCGAACCAGAAAATTCGCACCTACAAGGATGCGGTCGCCCTGATCACAGGAGGCGCCTCCGGAATCGGTGCGGCCATCGCCAAGGATCTGGTTCGCCGCGGTGCCTCTGTCATTCTCGCCGACCGCCAATTGGAGGCGGCGCAGACATTGGCAACCTCCCTGGGCGCCAAGGCCGAGGCCGTCGCCCTCGACGTGCGGGACGCCGATCAATTTGCCAGCGTCGTGGAAGGCACCAAGGCTCGGCACGGACGAATCGATTACTTCTTCAACAACGCCGGCATCGGCATCGGTGGCCCGGTACAAGATCATAGCCTCGAGGACTGGCGCTATACGATCGACGTCAATATTCTCGGCGTCGTCTATGGCGTTCATGCTGTCTTGCCCATTCTACGCGAGCAGGGCTTCGGCCATATCATCAACACCGCCTCGATGGCGGGCCAGATCCCCTGCCCCGGGCTGACAGCTTACGCCACAACCAAACATGCTGTCGTCGGACTCTCCCGCTCACTCCGCGCCGAGTCCGCACAGGCCGGCGTGCAGGTCAGCGCCTTTTGTCCCGGCGTGATTCAGACCGAGATTCTGAACAAGGGCGGCACATTCGGACGCAGCATGGGCTGGGCCGACGCAGAGCCTGATGCCGAACAACTGGCGAAGACCAAGCCGATGGACGCCGATGCCTTTGCTCGCGAAGCCCTGGACCGTGTCGCCGCCAATGATGAGATCATCATCCTGCCGCGTCGATGGTATATGATGGCGCGGTTCGACAAACTCTTTCCGCGCTTGTTCAGCTCCTTTATCGCCAACCGCTTTGCCAGCGAGGCCTCCCGCCTT
>DLYX01000042.1:2709-3540 GCA_003447545.1 Deltaproteobacteria bacterium
TGCCAGCGAGGCCTCCCGCCTCGAAAGGCGTGCCGCCAGCGCTACGGCTGGGAAATAAAGATCGGCGACGACCATGCGCGAGGCTCGTGGGGAGCCAGGCACTCATCACCTGTGCTTTGCGGACATGTGGACACATGGATGCAGGCCCCCGCCTCATCCCGCTCGCAACGAAGATTGTCCGCATTGATACCGGGCATCGGTTCCTCGAACGCCCGCACGTAATACACTGCTTCCCGACCGCTTTCACGAAACTCCGGGTCTTCAAAAGTCGCCATGCAACCCGCTCGATCGCCCGAGCAGGGAAAAACGCGCCAAGGATCTTCGATCAATTCGCCGATCGGCTCGCCGGCCTTGATTTGCGGGCGAATCCGCACGACCTCGATGCGACTCAGCGGTCGCCGCTCATCCGTGGGATAATAACACTCGCCCTTGCAGAGGCGTGCCACGTCCGCGGCGCCGAGAGAGCTCAAGGACTCCTCGGGACAGCCAGGCTTCTGCACCAGAGAGCCGACCGCACGAACCTCAAATCGCGGATTCCGAGAGGACAACCCCTCACTGCCCATCGGCAATCTTCGACCGTCGGCCTCCAGCCAATCGAACCAAAGAAGAATGCGTGGTCCGCTGGTGCCGTACACTTCTCGCCGCTGCATGCCGTCCCATACGGCATCGCGGTCCCGACCCTCGGCATGCACGGCAATCAAACCGCCGGTGATCAGAAATGAGCTGGCCCGTTCGGCTTCGAAACGCTGAAACCCCGAGGCGGTCTCGATCGCTTCGGCAAAGGGGATCGAATTGGGCAGCGGCTCACTCGGGGGCGGCAAGATGACCGAG
>DLYX01000566.1 GCA_003447545.1 Deltaproteobacteria bacterium
AATCTGGAATCTTCCTCCACGCCCGTCGCACCTCCTTTAGGGGATCCCCCGGGGCAGCCCGAGGATTCACCGATGGACGGTAGCGACGAACATGACGGTCATGATGGGCACGACCAGCAAATGCCCGACTCGGGCTTGATGCTCGAGCTGGTGGCCGCCACTACGGGAGTTCATGTTCTGGTCGATACGGCAACTGGTCTCGCCTACCTTCAGGAACAAGGGGCGTCACCTGTGCTGATCACTCGTCAGGACGATTACTGGCAAGGTGATGTGCCGCTCACCCGGGGGGATGCCACGATTATGGCAGGCGCCCGTGATGAATTGGGCCGACTTCGCCTGCTCGATGGAGGAGGTTTGGATGTCTACGCATGGATTGTGGACGAAGACGGATTTTTCCTGGGCGAGGAAGGTCCTTATGATTCCTCGATCGTCGATAAGGAACTGCTCTTTCAAGTCGACATCGACGGCGACGGGATGTTGGGGGATTCTGGCGACTCCGTGCCTCCGGCATCCCCCGAGATGCCTCCGATGGACGGGCCCGCCGATCCGGATGGTCACGACGGTCACGATGGCCACGATGACGGCGGACATGACCATATGCCTCCGCCGGCCAGCACCGGTGACTACGTAGATATAACCACCTGGGGCACCTTCCACGGCTCGAACCACAACTCCGAACATGATGAGTTGGTGGGCGGTCGCACGGCGATCACGACCGAAGCGGTCGAGGCCTACAATCACCTGCGAGCCTTCTTCGGTCTTCCCGCCGCAGCAATCGAGGATGTCGGCACGTGGGCGTTCGCGGAATCTCTGACCAATAACAGTCAGGCCTGGGGCAATGATCTTCTCGGTGTGGGACTCTGGTACGCAATGCAGGGTGCCAAGGTTGGATGGATTGCGGACGAGCGGTACGATCCGCAAATCCTTGCGGATATCCAGCGCACGGCGCGCACCGTTACCAACCAGGAAGCGATGAGAGCTCAAGTGATGGATATGGTCGAGTCCTATGGTCACGCGGGTTATGCGGCGTACCTGGAGGAGTACGAGATCGTGGATACCTTCATCCATACGCTGAAGATGGAGCCGCATTATGGAGGATGGATGCATGGGCGGACCCATGGCTTCCGATCATTGGAAGGAGTGGCGATCAATCATGACGTGAACCACCTGACGGTGCTCGGTTGGGATCAGATGGAGCCGTTCATGAACGACACCTTTGATTGGCCACAGTGGCCGGCGCTGGATGTCTCGGACTCCGGAGTGATCGAGTATTTCCAGAGTATGGTTTCTCTTGGGGATCCTGTCGGGTTCAATCTGGAATCTTCCTCCACGCCCCTGGCACCCTAGCCTCTGCCGGAGGGCTTCAACCGCTCAAGTAGAGCATTTGGCGGGGCTGAGGGGATCCTAATCCTCTCAGCCCCGCTCCGCCTGGGGGTCGCCCGTAACCAAGGGGTTGGAGCGGTACCCACGGGATCAACTGGCCTGCAGGCCGGCACGGAGCTTCAGGTGCTCCGGGAGTTCGGGTTTCTCAGGGTGCGGGCATCGGACCCAAGGCTCCGGATCCGAAACGGTGATTGGCGATATGGACCTCGGGTGTTTCATCTGGAACACTCAGGATGTCCGGTCTTCTGAATAGACCTGAGGAGTCCCTCGATGTTTCAAGCCAACCGCCTCGATCCTGCCACAATTGTCCTGCTCTTCCTTGTATTGATCCTGAGCGCGCCTGCTCGGTCGTGGGCGACCGCACCCGACAAGGCGGCCCAGAAGTGCATTAATGGACTGGTTCGGGACGGGCAGAAGGTCAGCCATACCGTGGCCGGTGAACTCGCGAAATGTGTTTCGTCGGCGATCAAGGGCGTTGAACTGGACCCTCTGGGCTGTGCGGTGAGGGACAACAGGGGCAAGATTGCCAAGGCCACTCGGAAAACTCTCGAGACCGAGGTGGAAACTTGCCCGGTCGTGCCCACGTTCGGTGTCGCCACCGGAGATGAGATCAATCAGGCCGCGACGCGACTGGGCCGCAATCTGATTCTCGAGCTCTTCGGCTCCGATCTGGCGGGATCCTTGCGGGCCGATGAGGAGGGCAAATGTCAGCACCTCGTCCTGCGGATGGCACAGAAGCTTTCTGCTGCGACGGCCAAGCTTTTCGGTACGTGCCTCAAGAATGAGTTGAAGGCCGGTACGCTCTCCGATGTTGGCGATATCGAGTCGGAGTGCCTGCAGGCAGTGGTTGACGATCCCAGATTGAAGCTCGCCAAGTTGGAGGCAAAGGTCCGCAAAGTTCTCGACAGGAAATGCCTCGGTTTCGAGACGGAGATACTGTTCCCGGGATTGTGCAGCCGGTCGTCGGACCTCGTCAGTTGCCTGAGCGCCGGATCTCGCTGTCAGCTCTGTCTCTCTGCGAACGAGGCTCACGGCCTGCAGGCGGACTGCGAGGTTTTTGACGATGGGGCTGCGAACGATAGCTGCCCGACCTGCGGGGCGGGGCGGCGGCGCTCGGTCAAGTGGGCAGGTGCTCTATCTTGTCCGCCTCGGTGGTCGCCGTCGACGCCAGTCTCCATGAGGGCGGGCTCGAGTCGGGTCTTTTGCTTGTCTCGCTTTCGGCGGTGCAGCCGCGTGATACCGAGATTACGTTCACGCTGGGTGGCAGCGCCGGGATCGGCGTCGACTACGAACTGCTTGCGGGCGGAACGCTCCTGACCAACCCTCTGATCATTCCTGCCGGTGTACAAAGCGTGGATATCGAGGTCGATCCCCTGAGGACTCCGGCATTGGAGGGGGAGGAGAGTATCGTCTTTTCTCTGGAGGCGGCTTCCGGTTTTGAGGTCGATGGCGATTCCGCGACGCTGAGCGTTGTGGAGTACGGCCCCTCGCTCGGTGCGGTCTACTTTGTCGATGAAAACGGTGATGACGGTAATCTTGGCGACGAGGCGTCACCCTTCGCGACGATAGGCTACGCGGTTTCCCAGCTCACGGCCGGGGACACGCTTTACATCAAGGATGGAGTCTACAGGAATACGGGCTTCGCGGAGGCGCATGGGGTTGACGGGAATGTGAGCGTCAACAACGGACTGGTGGCGCGGCTGACGGCATCGGGAACCGCCGACAACTGGATCACGATCGCGGCCTATCCGGATGGAAACGATGTTCGTCCGCTGCTGCAATTCGACGGGCTTGGCGGCATTCAAATCGGCAGTGGGGCCAACTACGTTCGGATCGAAGGCCTCGAAATTCAGGGGCCAAACCAGGAAATCAAATACGAATGGGCCCACGAGCACCGTTGGTCCAAGGAGAACTTCTATACGGGCCGCGGTATCTATAGCTGGGGGCCGGTGCACCATATTGTGATCGAAAACTGTGACGTTCACCACACGCCAGCTTCGGGCATCCGATTCAACAAAGCGGACTACATCCTCGTGCAGGGAAATACCGTTTCCAACACAACATGGTGGTCGACCAGCGCGGAGAGTGCGATCGTCATTGCCACAGCGCTGAGTATCGACACCGAAGATGCGGTCAAATTCCTGTATTCGGGGAACGTCGTATACAATAATTGGAACTTCATGGAGTTCTGCAGTTCGCCTTTGGAGAGCAGCACCGCAGACGCGTATGGCAACTGCGATTATTACACTGGCGGCATTATCGACGGCCAAGGGCTCTACGTGACCCGAAACAACACCACCTACCAATACGGTCGTATGCGATTCGAGAACAATATCGCGTTTAATAACGGTTTTGGCGGGGTGGTGTACCACAAGACCGATCGGGGCGAACTGGTCAATAATCTGGTTTTTCAAAACGGTGCCTACCCGGGCACATCGAATTATACCGGCATGACGGTGAATACCGCCGACGATCTGTTGATTGCCAACAACGTCATATGGGCGCGAGACGGCAATGACTACGGACTGAAAAACAACGGCAATGCTTCCAACGTGCTCACCACCAACAACTACGTAGTGGGTTTGTCGCAGTTCGGGACGGCGCAGGACAACGAGTTCATCGCCTTCTCCCAAGCCGACGCATTGGGGGACCTTTTTGAGAATGTATTCGATATCAGCGTTGCTCGTCCCGATCCGCATGCGACCAGCGGAGAGTTCGCGCCGGCCAATATCGACGCCCTGGTGCAGGCCTACGCATTGGATTTTCATCTGCTGGGGAGCGCCTCGGACTTGATCGATACGGGCAACGCCGCATCGGCCCCGTC
>DLYX01000142.1 GCA_003447545.1 Deltaproteobacteria bacterium
TGGCAGTATCCTTCGACAACACCGACCTGACCCGAAATCGGATCAATCCCGATGCCGCCCGAAAAACCAAAACCGCTGGCCAGCGGGGTCGACGTCCCATTGGAATCGATCGAATCCACAATGGAGGTGAAATCGCCACCGTATCCACCCGTCAGGAGCAAGGCACCCGTTCCATCAAAGGCATGGTCCGCCGAGCCCGCGCCCTCGATCAGATATCCCACGAAAGCGAAGGTGGGCCCGGAAAGGTCCATGGAATATTCGCGGACACTTCCCGCGAAGCTGGTGGCATCGACATCGCCGACAAAGAGGTTGCCATTAGGTCCAATCTGGATGCCCGATGCATAACCGAGGTCATTGATCACGGTGGTCACGGAACCGGTTACAATATCAACCAGCTCGACAGTGCCCGGAGATCCGACGGAATTCGTAACCAGCAAGGTATCACTATCGGCCAAAACCAATCTCGAAGCATTCACGATCGATCCTGCCGCCGCAATCTCCAGGGTGCTTGCGTCCGTAGCCGTCGCCGACAGGGCATTCGGCAATTCGTAGACTGTGTCTCCGGTCGTCGAACCGGCTTGCTCGCCGCCGTTATCCACGAAGAATAGCGAGCCACTGGCGGCATCAAAAACGATTCCGGCCACAGAATTCAATTGCGTGACCACCGTGGTTTGCGTGCCGTCGGCGGCAACGCGAATAATCTGCTGGGTACCGGCGCCGAAATCACCAATAGCGACAAAAAATCCGTTTCCGGCGTAGGCGATATCGCCAGTGGGTACCGCCGGGGAGATATCGGTTTCGCCGATCACGTATCGCTGGGATTCGAGAGTGACGGCGTCAGCAACCGTGGGGAAAAGAGAGAAAACGAGCGATAGAGCTCCAAGAGTAAAAAGTTTCAAACCAGGCATTCAGGTGTTCCTTTTAGCTGCTTCCCGCAGCGTCCGGATCTCACGAGAGCCTGGCCAGGTGGGCTACAAAAAAATCGCCCCAACCCAGAACCCGAACTCCCGCGGGATCTATCGATATGATTTCCCCGGCAGCCAGGTTTCCTGACTTGTCAGCATCCTAATCGTGCCGCCTTCCCATCCTGATGGACAGTGGCGCTATCTGGCACTTTCGTTCCGACTTACAGTGGCGGGAGCCGTGCTGGACTTGAACCAGCTTCCCTTACAAACCACCAGGACTGTCGATTGGTTAACAGAGCGCCGACAGCCCGCAAGCGGTCCCGGAGACAACCTTTCACATCATCACGGCGCCCCTCATGGCGCCGTGCGACATCCAACCGGCAGATTGCGGCAATTGGTGGGCGCTTCCTGTCCCTCGAGCCGGTCCTGCATCCATCGCAGAATATCCGCGTTGGCCGTGACCGGCAGATCGAGATGACCCGTATCGGGATAAATCTTGAACTCCACCCGATCCCCTGTCGGGCAGAGCGTGTTCTCGAAGTAGCTACAGGTCACCTCGGGTGGAACTACCGTATCGGTCGCGCCATTGATCAAAAAGGTGGGCGCACCCAGCGAGGCACCTGCCTGTCCAAGGTTCTGGGCCTCGATCGCCTCCAACCACCGCGGGGGAACTTCCCCTCCGGGCAACCGCAGGTAATCAGCAGCCTTGTATTGGCGCAGCACCGCTTCCGTTTCGAAAACAGCGAGGTTGGTTCCCAGGCATACCGACTTTACGCCCTCCTGAGTCGCCTCCCCTGCGGCCGAAAGAATCGTTTTGGTGTCGAGGCCGTAGTTGAGAGCGAAGCCCGGAACCGCCGTCAGGACGAGGGCCGCCGCTGAGGACTGATTGACATTATACTCCTCCGCCAGAACCGCCTCGAGCAGTTGACCGAGTTCCGCTGCAGGCGCAAGCAGGATGGCTCCGAGGATCGAGAGTTCCGGAGCATAGCTGGACGCCTGTTGGGCCGCCCAGCCGGCCGCCTGGCCACCTTGGGAATGGCCCCAGAGAAAGGTCTGCGAACTGAGTGCGTCGCCGAGGAGTCCATGCGCCGCCAATGCTGCATCCAGAACATTTTTTCCCGTGAGCTCGCCGAGTAAATACGAATAGGGGCCCGTGGTCCCTGTCCCCTGATAGTCAGCCATGACCACCGCATAGCCCTCCAGCCCTGCGGACTCGGGATAGACATAGGGGCTCGCTTCGCGGTCCCAGACCGATGCGCCACCCGACCAGGCCAGCGGCGTGAAGGGCAGTGGCGAAGGCGCACAATTTCGCGGCAATCCCGATGTTCCGTGGGCCAGACTGATCAGCGGCCAGCCCCCCTCGGGCGGCTGGCCCCGTGGGACAAAGAGCACACCCGAACTTTGAATATTCCTGCCCTCGAAATCCTGCGAGTGGAAGAGCAAGCGCCATGCCCGCACGTCCTTGGAATTCTCGACCGACTCGCTGCGAATCAGATCGCCATGGGCGGCAGCCGGCAAGGGATCCGGGGCATCATAGAAGGAGCCCAGAATTGAAAACGTTTCCTGACCGCAACCACTCGTCAGTAATGCGACAAAGAGAAGCGCAACAAACCCGCGAACCGAACCCGACGTACGCAACATTGCTCAGCCCCCAATCTCGAGATCCGACCACGGATCCGTCTTCCAGTTATAGGTCAATTGCAGCGCAAAAACGTTCGCCGCACTCTCGACGGTCGCCGTCAGCGAACTGGCATCCAGAGTCTGATT
>DLYX01000158.1 GCA_003447545.1 Deltaproteobacteria bacterium
GAAACTGGGGGCACTCAGCGAGGAACAAAAAACCGATATTCTCGACGGTCTGATTACGGATACCCTGATCTCGATGCAGGCGCAGCAGTTGGGCCTCAATGTCACAGGTCAGGACGTGCAGGCCTATATGGACCAGATCATGCAGGCCAACGATCTCGATCAGGCGACTCTTTTGGCGGCCCTCGCCCAGCAGGGTCTCGATGAACAGGGCTATCGACGCCAAGTCCGGCGTGAATTGCTGAAGAATCAGCTGGTTTCGCGGGATATTCGTCAGAAAGTGAATATCACGGACGAGGATGTTGCTCGCTTTTACAAGGAAAACCCGGAGCAATTCTCCGTTCCGGCGGCCGTCGAACTGAGTCATATCCTGTTTCTGGTTCCCCCGGGAGCAACCGGAGATGCGGCGGATGCGGTTGCGGAAAAGGCACGCCGAGCGCATCTGCGATTGGTGTCGGGGGAGAGTTTTGCCAAGGTCGCGCGCGAAGTTTCCGAGGCTCCGGATGCCCCAGACGGCGGCAAGCTGGGCACCATCAAGAAGGGTCAGATGATGCCCGAGATCGAAAGGGTCGCCTTTGTTCTGCCTGCGGGTGATATCAGCCATCCGGTGCGGAGCCCGGTGGGCCTGCACATCTTGAAAGTCGATTCTCGCGATCAGGCAGATCTCGTCCCTCTGGATCAGATCCAGGAGCAGATCCGTGACAGGCTCTATGCCGAGGCCATTCAGGAGCGATTCGATAGCTGGGCAGACGAGGATCTCCGCGAGGACCATGTCATCGATATCCGCATCTAAGCTCGCATCGGCCCGGATCGCGGTGACCCTCGGCGACCCGGCGGGTGTTGGTGCCGAGGTGACCCTCCGCGCCCTGACCTCGCGACCGCGGCCCAAGGGCTCGTTTTTGTTGGTGGGAGATCCCGGTTCGGTCGAGGATGCAGCGGCTCGTATCGGTTTGGCGATGGATTTTCCGCTGGTCGACTCCGAGGCAGCGGCCGCCGGGGAAATACCGACCCGAGGCTTTCCCATTTTGCTTCCCGCGGGGGTGGCCCCGCTGAAGCGTTCCGAGCGCAAGCCGGGAAAGCCGACTCTTGTGGGGGCACGGATGGCGTATGCCTCCCTGTTGGCGGCGACCGGGCTGGCTTTGGCACGCCGTGCTGATGCGATTGTGACGGCGCCGCTGAGCAAGGAGTGGTTGGCCCGTGCTCAACTGGCGCGCACGGGCCATACGGAGATTCTGGCCAAATTGACGGGTGCCAAAGGCGTTCGTCTGATGATGGTCGCAGGCGATCTGCGCGTTGTTCTGGTCACATCCCATATGGCTTTGCGCGATGTTCCCGCCGCTCTCGATATTGCCGGCGTTCGGGAGACGATCGCGATCACACACCGCCATTTGAAGCTTTGGTGGGATCTGCAGCGGCCCAAGGTGGCGGTGGCCGCCTTGAACCCGCATGCCGGGGATGGGGGCGTCTATGGCGACGAAGAGGACAGAATTCTTGCTCCCGCGATTCGGAAGGCGCGTGCGTCGAGAATCAATGCTTTCGGTCCGGTCCCGGCAGATGCTCTATTTTCCGCGATGGGTCCCGAACATGATGCGGTGGTCGCCCTTTACCACGACCAGGGATTGATCCCGATCAAGCAGAAGGACGTACACGGAGCGGTCAACGTGACATTGGGGCTTCCCTTTGTGCGGACTTCTCCCGACCACGGAACCGCTTTCGATCGAGCCGGAAAGGCTCCGGCCGACCCACGGAGCATGCGGGCGGCCATCCAGTTGGCGATGGAGCTCGCACCTCGACATCGCCCACCCCATGCCTGAGGATAACTCCTAGAAATGAAACTGAATCCGAAGATTTTTCGAGAATACGATATCCGCGGGATTGCCGATGAGGATTTCGATGCAGATTTCGCTCGTGCTCTGGGTTGCGCGCTGGGGACACGCGCGCGGCGCGCCCACCCGGCCAAGACGCCATCGCTGACGGTCGGTCGCGATTGCCGCGCGACATCGGATGCTTACGCGGAGGCAGTCATCTCCGGTATCCTGAGCACCGGCACCAATGTGATGGATATCGGCATGGTGCCAACTCCCTTATTGTATTTCTCCCTGTTCGAATTGGGGGTGGACGGGGGTGTCGAAATCACGGCAAGCCACAACCCCGGGGAGTTCAACGGCTTCAAGATCTGCCAGGGGCAGGAAGCGATTCACGGAGAGGCGATCTACCAACTCCGAGAGGAGGTTCTCGCCGGTGATTTCGAAATCGGTGCGGGCGAGGCCCGCAAGCACGATATCCTCCCTTCCAATATCGCTTTCTGCGAGGGGGAGATCGGGACCCTGTCCCGCCCATTGAAGGTCGTCGTGGATGCGGGCAATGCCGCTGCCGGACCGGCTGCGCCGCAGGTTTTGGGTGCATTGGGTTGCGAGGTCATTCCTCTGCACTGCGAGCCTGATGGGCGCTTCCCGAACCACCACCCCGATCCGACCGTTGCCGAGAACCTCGTCGATTTGCAGGCGGCCGTGGAACGCGAGCGAGCGGACCTCGGTGTTGCTCTGGATGGGGATGGGGACCGTATCGGAGTCGTTGCCCCGGGAGGCCAGATCATTTGGGGCGATGAACTGCTGGTGATTTTCGCCCGGGAAATTCTCGCCCGAAAGCCGGGCGCGGTGATTATCAGCGAGGTCAAATGCTCCCGGCGCCTTTATGACGAAATCGATCGACTGGGCGGCCAGGGGATCATGTGGAAGGCCGGGCACTCCCTGATCAAGGCCAAGATGAAGGAAACTGGAGCGGCGATCGGCGGCGAGATGAGCGGGCATATGTTTTTTGCCGACCGATTTTTCGGCTACGACGATGCCCTCTACGCCGCGGCCCGCCTGCTGGAAATTCTCGCGTCGACCGAAGGCGACGTCCTCGATCTGCTCGCCGGATTACCACCCTCCTTCACGACTCCCGAAATCCGGGTGGATTGTGAGGACGATATCAAGTTCGCGGTAGCCGAACGAGCCAAGGAATATCTCCGAAAAGAGAGAGAAATCAATGACATAGATGGAGTTCGGGCCGACTTCGGAGACGGTTGGGGCCTGGTCCGAGCCTCAAATACCCAGCCGGCACTGGTGTTGCGTTTCGAGGCGCAAAGCGAAGTCCGATTGGCTGAGATCCGCCGCCACGTAGAGGAAATTGTGGCCAAGGCAAGAGCCGAAGTGAGCTAGACCGAGAGGCTGTATAACCTTAGGAAAGGTTGACAGAGGCGAATTTGGTTCGTTATCCATAAGGCTTCCCCCCTTAGGAGCCTTATGAAATTCGGAAACGGTGAAGACCCGGGTCTCGACGCTACGGATGTCGCGATCTTGCAAACGCTGCAGCAGGACTGCAAGAGTCCGCTCGCCAGAATTGGCGACTTGGTAGGACTGTCCGCGCCGTCGGTAAGTGAGCGAATCGAGAAGCTGGAACAATCCGGCGTGATCCGCGGCTATTCAGCCGTTCTCGGCTCCAGGGAACTCGGTCTCGATGTCACAGCTTTTATCGGCGTCGTTGTGGAGACGCCCGGTGGCTTGAGTGCGTTCGAGGAAACCGTGGTCTCGATCGAGGGCGTCTTGGAATGCCATCACGTCACCGGCCATCATACCTTGCTTCTCAAGGTGAAGGCTCCGACCACGGAAGGGTTGGAAAATCTGATCAGCAGAATCCGCGGCCTCGCCGGAGTGGTGCGCACCGAGACTACCGTCGTCCTCTCCACCCATACCGAACGTTCCCAGTTGCCGATCGGGGAGCACGTCACTCGGCGCGATGGTGGTTCGAGGCGGAGAAATGGGCGGAGTTCGAATTCGCCACGCAAGCTGCCCGCCCGCAAGACGGCGCAGGAACGGCAGGAAAGGCAAAACCATGAAAATTGAGAAATCCAGTCCGCCTGAAAACCAGCGTGTCAGCTACGAGGAAATGAAGCAGCGATTCAAGGACGGAGCCGCCTCCGGTTTGTACCGCCCGGAATCCGAATCAGACGCTTGCGGGGTTGGCTTTGTCGTCAAGATGAACGGCGAGCAGACCCACGATATCATCGGTAAAGGTCTCGAGATTCTCGACAAGCTCACCCACCGCGGGGCCTGTGGCTGCGACCCGGAAACCGGAGACGGATGTGGAATTCTGACCCAGATTCCGCACGGTTTCTTCGACCGTGAGGCAGCGAGCATTCAGATGCCTCTGCCTCCGCAGGGCCGATATGCGATTGGCATGGTGTTTCTGCCCCGCGATGTCTTTCAGCTCAACACCTGTCTCGAACTGTTCGAAAAAGCAGTTCATGAAGAAGGCCAGAAATTTCTTGGATGGCGTCGTGTCCCGGTGGATGACTCCCAATGTGGTTGGTTGGGCCGCGAGTCGATGCCCGAGATTCGCCAGATTTTCATTGGCGCGCCGGAAGGAACAGAAGCGGGTCAGGACTTCGAGCGAAAACTCTATGTCATTCGCAAAAGCGTCGAGGAAGCGGTCCGGCAGTCCGGGATCCCCGATAGCGAGCGCTTCTATGTGTCGAGTCTTTCCTCGACGACAATCGTCTACAAGGGACTGCTGTTGCCGGAGCGAGTTGGGGAATTCTACCTCGATTTGAAGGATCCCGAATTCAAGAGCTGCATGGCGCTGGTCCACCAGCGATTCAGCACAAATACGCTTCCGACCTGGGATCGTTCCCACCCGTATCGTCTGATGGCGCATAACGGCGAGATCAATACTCTGCGCGGGAATGCGAATTGGATGCGTGCGCGTGAGAGCATGTTTTCCTCGCCTTCGTTTGGCGAAGATGTCCGGAAAATTTCGCCCGTGATCGAAGAGATGGGTTCAGATTCGGCCTGCTTCGACAACGGACTCGAGCTTTTGCTGCGAACCGGGCGATCTCTGCCGCATGCTGTCATGATGATGATCCCCGAAGCTTGGCAGAAGCATGAGGGGATGAGCGACGAGAAGAAAGCTTTCTACGAATATCATGCCTGCCTGATGGAACCTTGGGACGGGCCGGCGTCAGTGGCCTTCACCGATGGAAAAGTGATCGGTGCGATCCTCGACCGCAACGGATTGCGCCCCTCCCGCTACGTGGTGACCAAGGATGGAATGGTGGTCATGGCCTCGGAGGTCGGTGTTCTCGAAATCGAACCCGAAAACGTTGCCCAGAAAAGCCGGCTGCAGCCGGGTCGCATGTTTCTTGTGGATACCGAAGCGGGTCGCATCATTGACGATGAGGAGATCAAGACCGAGATGATGCAGCGCCACCCCTACCGGGAGTGGCTTGACAATAATCTCGTGCACCTGAAAGACCTGCCGGAGGTAGACGCGACGGCTGTGCCGACCGGGCACGAAGAAGGCGAGCTGGTCTCTCTGCAGCAAGCCTTCGGCTACACGAATGAGGATCTGAAGATTCTCATGATGCCGATGGCCAGAGATGGCATCGAGGCAACCGGTTCGATGGGAACCGACACGCCGCTCGCCGCACTATCGGATCGTCCGCAGCTTCTCTACGGCTACTTCAAACAACTTTTTGCTCAAGTCACGAACCCGCCAATCGACCCGATTCGGGAAGAGATGGTCATGTCGCTGAAGACGACCATTGGCTCGGAGCAAAACCTCTTTGAGGAGACTCCGAAACATTGTCGGCAGTTGGCTCTGGAGCAGCCGATTCTCACCAACGAAGAGCTCGCGCGCCTGAAGTCCTTCTCGCATCCCGGGTTTTTCTCGACAACCTTGTCGACTCTCTATCTGGCGAAGGACGGAACAGCCGGTCTCGAGAAGGCTCTCGATGCTCTCAGCGAAGCTGCGGAGACTGCCGTCGATAATGGAGCAACCATCCTCGTCCTTTCGGATCGTGGTGTGGACGAGACGCATGCTCCGATTCCGGCGTTGCTCGCCTGCGGGGCCGTCCATCAGCACTTGATTCGAAAAGGAACTCGAACGCATTGTGGTCTGGTTATCGAATCGGGAGAGCCACGCGAAGTGCAGCATTACGCTTTGCTCGCAGGCTACGGGGCTGGAGCCATCAACCCTTACCTGGCGTTCGAAACTCTCGAGAAAATGATCCGGGATGGTCTGATGTCTGATTGGACCGGGCGAGAGATCTCCTACGAGGAGGCTGTCGAGAACTATCTCAAGGCCCTCGGCAAAGGCCTGATGAAGGTGATGTCGAAGATGGGAATCTCGACCTTGCAGTCTTATCGAGGTGCCCAGATCTATGAGGCGGTTGGTGTAGCGACTTCGGTGATCGACAAATACTTTACGCGCACGGCCAGCCGGATCGAAGGCATTGATATCGGCGTTATCGCTCGCGAAACAGGGATGCGTCACCACCATGCCTTTGCGGTGGCACCGGCACTCGATGGTGAACTCGATGTTGGCGGCCAATACCAGTGGCGTCGTCGCGGTGAGCACCATATGTACAACCCGGAGACGGTCGCGAAACTCCAGCACGCCGTTCGTGCTGGTAACTACAAGATGTTCAAGCAGTTCAGCGACTTGGCGACAGACGAAGACAAGCGGTTCTGCACGATTCGTGGGCTGTTGAAGTTCCGTCAGGGGCGCCCGGTTCCTCTCGACGAGGTCGAGCCCGCATCGGAAATCGTAAAGCGTTTCAAAACCGGCGCGATGTCGCTTGGTTCGATCAGTCGCGAAGCCCATGAGAATCTGGCGATCGCGATGAACCGTTTGGGTGGTCGCTCGAACACCGGCGAAGGTGGGGAAGACCCCGTACGCTACACCCCCGAGGAAAACGGAGACTCGCGGCGGAGTTCCATCAAGCAGGTGGCTTCGGGCCGTTTCGGCGTGACAAGTCACTACCTCGTCAACTCCGACGAGCTCCAGATCAAGATGGCGCAAGGTGCGAAGCCGGGCGAAGGTGGACAGCTTCCCGGACATAAGGTGGACGACTATATCGCGAGCATTCGGTACTCGACCCCGGGTGTCGGTCTGATTTCACCCCCACCGCATCATGATATTTATTCGATCGAGGACCTCTCGCAGCTGATTCACGATCTCAAGAACTCCAACAAGCATGCGCGGGTCAGCGTGAAGCTGGTGAGCGAGATCGGTGTCGGCACAGTGGCGGCCGGTGTCTCGAAAGCCAAAGCCGATGTGGTTCTGGTTTCGGGTTTTTCAGGTGGGACCGGGGCTTCACCCCTTACCTCGGTGAAGCATGCCGGTGGACCGTGGGAGCTCGGCCTGGCCGAAACGCAGCAAGTGTTGGTGATGAATGATCTGCGCGGAAGAATTCGCGTGGAGACGGACGGCCAGCTCAAGACCGGTCGTGACGTTGCGATCGCGGCGCTTCTCGGGGCCGAGGAATTCGGCTTTGCCAGTGCGGCGCTGATCGCCTCGGGCTGCATCATGATGCGGGTTTGTCATTTGAACACGTGTCCCGTCGGAATCGCGACTCAGAATCCCGTGCTGCGTGAGAAGTTTGCCGGCAAGCCTGAGCATGTGGTCAATCTGATGACTTTCATCGCGGAGGAGATCCGCGAGATCATGGCCGAGCTTGGCTTCCGGACTCTTCAGGAGATGGTCGGCCGGGTGGATTTGCTGGACGCGCGCGAGGCGATCGATCATTGGAAAGCAAGTGGGATTGATCTGACCCAGATTCTCCACAAGCCCGAGGTTCCCGATTCGGTCGCGATCTCGTGCATTGAAGATCAGGACCATGGTCTTGCCGGAGCTTTGGACAATCAGATTATCGAATTGGCTCGCGATGCTCTCGAGCGGCGAGAGCGGGTGGAGTTCGCTTTGCCCATCCGCAACGTGAACCGGACGGCCTGCACGATGCTCTCCGCCGAAATTTCCCGCCGGCATGGGGTTGAGGGTTTACCGCCCGAGACCGTCAACATTCATTTTAGCGGATCTGCCGGTCAAAGTTTTGGCTGTTTCCTTGCCAACGGTGTGGCCATTCGGCTCGAGGGTGATGCCAACGATTATTTCGGCAAGGGGATGTCCGGCGGCCGCATGGTGGTCCATCCGCCGGCCGCTTCGACTTTTGTCCCGGAAGAAAACAGCATTGTCGGAAACGTGTCTCTATATGGAGCCACCGGCGGTGAGGTTTTCCTGCGAGGTCTCGCTGGAGAGCGTTTCTGTGTTCGAAATTCGGGCGTCACAGCGATCGTGGAGGGTATCGGCGATCACGGCTGTGAGTATATGACGGGCGGTCGGGTGGTCGTACTTGGCCCCACGGGTCGGAACTTCGCGGCGGGTATGAGCGGGGGGATCGCGTATATCTTCGACCCGAAGAAAAAGTTTTCCGACAACCTGAATGCAGGTATGGTGGAGTTGGAATCTTTGGACGCCGAGGACAGCGAGTTTGTCTTCGATCTGATCCGGCGTCACCAGACCTATACGCAGAGCACGGTCGCGGCCGAGATTTTGGCAGATTGGGATGAGCAGGTACACGCCTTCCGGAAAGTGATGCCCACGGACTATCGACGGGTTCTGGAAGAGCGTAAACGCAAGGCCGCCGAAATACCGGCGGCGACGGTTTAAGGGAGAGTATCATGGGTAAGGCGACAGGTTTTCTCGAGGTCACAAGAGAACTTCCCGGCCGGCGTCCCGTCGAGGACCGGTTGAAGGATTATCGCGAGCTGGAAGGCAAGCATGCGGAAGGCGAGATGCGCGAGCAGGCTTCGCGTTGCATGGATTGCGGCATTCCGTTTTGCCACACCGGCTGTCCTCTCGGGAATATTATTCCGGACTGGAAC
>DLYX01000418.1 GCA_003447545.1 Deltaproteobacteria bacterium
CAGTTGCTCGTGGAGATGGACGGATTTGAATCCAACGAGGGCGTGATCCTGATCGCAGCTACCAACAGAGCGGACGTTCTCGACCCTGCCCTGTTGCGCCCGGGCCGCTTCGACAGGCGCGTGGTCGTCCCGAGGCCTGACGTGAAGGGTCGCGAGGGGATCATCCGCGTGCATATGCAGCGTGTCCCCGTCGCGGATGACGTAGAAGTTGAGGTTCTGGCCAAGGGAACCCCAGGTTTCTCGGGTGCTGATCTGGAAAACCTCGTGAACGAGGCTGCGTTGCTTGCTGCGCGTTCTGACAAGGAGCAGGTGGCACACGTCGACTTTGAGCACGCCAAGGACAAGGTGATGATGGGCTCCGAGCGTCGCTCAATGATCATCAGCGACGAGGAGAAGAAAAACACCGCCTATCATGAAGCGGGCCATGCACTCGTGGCGATGTTGCTGCCCGAAACCGATCCGGTGCATAAGGTCACCATCATTCCCCGTGGAATGGCTCTCGGGTTGACCCAACAGTTGCCCGAGGCGGACCGTCATACGCTCAGCAAGCATAAGCTGGAGAATGATCTGGCGATTTTGTTCGGTGGTCGCGCCGCCGAACAATTGAAGCTGGGGCACACCACGACAGGCGCTGGCAATGACCTCGAGCGGGCGACCGATATTGCACGCCGCATGGTTTGCGAGTGGGGCATGAGCGAGAAGCTGGGTCCGATTCGATTTGGTGGCTCGGACGAGAACGTATTTCTCGGGCGTGATTTTTCGCAGACGCAGGGGTACTCCGAGTCCACGGCCAATCTGATTGACAGCGAAGTTCGTGAACTCGTGGTCGGTGGCTACGAGCGTGCCAAGCAACTTCTGGTGGATAACGATGAAGCTCTCGAGGAGATGGCGCGTGTGCTGCTGAAAAAGGAAGTGCTCGACCGCGAGGAGCTTGAGGAGATTGTCGCGGAGTTCGCCAAGACAACTCCCGAGGCACCCCCCGGCGCCAGCCTCTGAAGATGATGTCGGCACTGGGGAGTCCTCGTACGTTTCGCGCGCCGGGTGCCTCAGTTTCCTGGACCGTGGGTGGAGCGCGTACGTTGGTGATGGGGGTTCTGAACCTCACACCAGACTCCTTTTATGCTGGCAGTCGGGTATCCGATCATCAGCAGGCCTTTGATGCCGGCATGGCTCTCATTGACGCCGGCGCCGATCTTCTCGATCTCGGTGGGGAATCCACCCGTCCGGGTGCGGCATCCGTGGCGGCTGCCGATGAAATGGAACGAGTGCTTCCGGTACTTGAGCGACTGGCCGCAGTCTCGCCTGTCCCGATTTCGATCGACACGATGAAAGCCTCGGTAGCTCGAGCGGCGGTTGAAGCTGGTGCTTGTCTCGTGAACGACGTTTCTGGCGGTTTGGCGGATTCGACCATGGCTGCAGAAATTTCGTCTCTAGCGGTCCCCGTGGTCGTCGGGCACATTCGAGGGACCCCCTCTGATATGCAGAACGCTCCACAATACGAAGATCCGGTCTCCGAGATCTCGAGATCGCTGTCGGCTCGAGTTGCGGAGTTTGTCGAAGCGGGAGTTCCTCGCTCGGACATCCTCATCGATCCCGGTATCGGGTTTGGCAAAAGGACTTGCGATAATGTCCACATTCTCGACCGGTTGGATGAATTCGCCGAACTAGGGTTTCCTGTGGTTATCGGTCTGTCGCGAAAGAGGTTTCTCGGCGAGTTTCTGTCTGACGCCGGCCTCGTCGACGAAGGTCCGGAGGACCGTCTCGAAGCGTCTGTCGCCGCCGCTGTACTTGCTGCCGCGCGGGGCGCATCCGTCGTCCGCGTCCATGATGTCGCCGAGACTCGCAGGGCATTGTCCCTTGTTGACGGTATGCGGCAGGTGGTAGAGTCGTGAATGACCTGATCAGCAATATTCGTCTGGCTGATTTGGCTGACGTGCTGATCATCACAGTCCTTGTCTATTGGTTGATCGGCTTGATTCGTGGCACGCGAGCGGTGCAGATGGTCTACGGATTGCTCACGGTGGGGGTGCTCTACTGGACCGCGCAGTATTTCGAGCTTTATACGCTTTCGTGGATTCTCAGCACCTTTTTGTCGTCCGCGATTCTCATTCTCGTGGTCCTGTTTCAGAACGATATCAGGAGAGCCTTGACGCAGGTCGGGCGCTGGCGAGTGTTCGCAGGAACACGACGGGAGCAGAGCGAGTTGCTCGAGGAGATCGCGCGCACGGCCACGATGCTGGCTGCTCGGCGGGTGGGGGCTCTTTTGGTACTCGAGCGGCGTGTTCACCTGAACGATTACCTCGATGCGGGCACTCGAGTCGACGCGCGGGTCACGCGCGAACTTCTGGTCTCAATTTTCCTGCCGCAGTCCCCGATTCATGATGGCGCGGTAATTATCCGAGAGGGTCGGATCGTTGCGGCCGGTTGCTTTCTGCCGCTGACGGCCAGTCCCGCGATCAGCAAATCCCTCGGAAGCCGACATCGCGCGGCTATCGGTGTAACCGAGGAGTCCGATGCCGTCGTCGTGGTGATTTCCGAGGAAGAGGGTTTGATCTCGCTGGTTCATGAGGGACGGATGGTCAAGGCAGTCGACGCGAAAGAATTACTCGCGGCTCTGGAGCAGGCGGTTTCGTCATGAGCAGCGGACGTGGTCGGACCGAGCGACGCTTCGCCAATGCGACGCTGCGACAAGGCGGGGCCTGGGCTCTGGCCTTGTTGGTGGCTGTGGCCTTGTGGCTTTCGGTGAATTTGGGAGAGCGGGCGAGTGAGCGCACCGTGCGTTTGCGGATCGATCTGGTGAATTTGCCGATGGGGAAAATCATCACGAATACGGTGCCGGCGTATGCGCAGCTGCGCCTCCGTGGATCCGGCTTGTTATTGTCCAGCATCGATACCGACCGGATGGCGACTCAGCTGGATCTTGCGGGTGTCCGGACGGGCCGTGTGACCTACTCGCTGGTGGCCTCGGACCTTTCACTTCCTCGGAACGTCGA
>DLYX01000005.1:0-2848 GCA_003447545.1 Deltaproteobacteria bacterium
TTGGCCTTCGGATGTTCTCGCAGGCACGGTTCTTGGTGGCGGTGTTTCGCTGTTGGTCGCGCGTTATTGGTTAGGTTCCGACGGCGCGGTTCCGGTCGCGGGCGATTCAAGCGAGATGAGTGCGACACCACCGCTTTGAAACTGAATCCGATAGGGTCCGAATGCATCCACCTTGTTTTTCTTCGTGAAAACCCAATCTCCTTCTCGCGGCGGGCGTCTCGGAGTGATCTTCTCCCGGTAAATCGTGAAGCTCGGCATATTGATGCCCCACATCACGATCACCCCCGGGTATTTGCGGGCGAAGCTCGCTGCCTCGACAACCGGCCCTTGCTGCAGCCTTCCCGCGAGCGGCAAGGCTGCCTGAGTCATGACCAGCGTTTGGATCAGACCGAGCATGAGTAATGTATGCCAGGGCGCGATGTTCCTTCGGGTCAGGACAAAAATTGCCAACAGCGCGCCAGCCAAGGTCCAGACTCGGTAACCCGTTGATGCGAGGTCGCGAATGGGGGCCAGCATGGCGGCGGTATAGGGGTGTTTTGTGAAGTATGCCACGACTGCCACGATCTCGGGGAGGACGGGCAGGACCAGCAAAAGTGCTGCCGCCGGCCCGAGAAGCAGCCAGTGCCGCGCGAGAGGCGATCGAGCTTTAGCCATGAGGAGAAACAAGGGCACGCTTCCATAGAGAAGGTAGTGGGGCAGCTGTGTTGAGGAAAAGGAAAAGATCGCAAAGACGACACCGAACCAGATCCAGAGGAAGCGGTCGAGGGGCTGTGAACGCATGGCGCGTATGCGGCTGAAGGCGACAAGCAGCAATCCGGTGAAGGGCAGGTACATCCACAGGAGCATCGGCAGATAATAGAAGATCGTGCCCCCGTGGTTTTCCATGGTTTGCGTAAAGCGACCCACGTTATGCTTGAGGAAAAATCCGTCGATGAATGCTTGGCCCTGTGCTTGATATTCGAGCAGGTACCAAGGGCCTGCGATGCCGATCAGAATCAGCCACCCCCGCCAATGGACGGCGCCGCTCAACCATTCTCTCCATTGCCGAAAAGAAGCGTAGAATACGGCGCTGATGCCAAGCGGCAAGGCGATGGCCACCGGCCCTTTGGTCAGGAACCCGAGACCCATCCAGAGGAAGATTCGGTCGAGAATTCTTTTCTCGGGCCTCTCCCAGTAACGATAGATATCCAGCAGCGTGAGGGTCAGCCAGAGGTTGAGCAGGGCGTCAGCGGACGCGGTTCGTCCGATGATCCACACAATCAGGGAAAGGCTCATGATCAGAGCACTGGCGAGCCCGCCACCTGCAGGTAGCCTTGGCTTGGCGAAACGGTAGACGACCAGAACCCAAAGGGTGGCTGCGACCGCCGAGGGCAGACGATAGGCCCATTCGACGGAACCCCAACTCGCAACCGAAGCTGCCTGTAACCAATAAATCAGGATGGGTTTATCGAAACGAACGGCGCCGTTCAGGTAAGTGGTGATGAAATCCCCACGCTGCAACATCTCCCAGGTCGCGGCGCTGAAAGCACCCTCGTCGAGATCGAAGAGGGGGGCATTGCCGAGGCCTAGGAAGAAAGTGACGGCGAGCACGGGTAGAAGAATCCAGTCATTCTCCAGAAGGCCCGTCCACTTCTGTGGCGAGGGCATTCCTTGCGCAATGGGGTTCTCTTCATTCATGCCGAATCTTTCAAATCCACGACGTCCACGGAAATTTTCGGAGATTGCACTCAAGGGTCCGGGCGTATCCAACGGAAAAGCATATTGATCGGGACGTGGGAAGCCGGCCCGCCCGAACAGGTTGATCGTCCGCCTCCAGTTGCGCATAGGATGCCCCGGAACCATATCGAGTGGAAACAGCCCGAAAAGAGAGCTTGCGTCTTTTCTGTGAGCATAATTCTCCGTCATTCCGGCAATGGAACCGCCGCGCGACGCGCATCGGGATTCTGCGCTTGAGGAATATCACTCTTCCGGGTCCACATTCGCGGCTTTTCTGATAGGCAGAATCTTTACGGAAGGGTCGTTGTCTCGAGGGGCGGCGAATATTTGAGATCGGAGCTTTCTTGCCGATCCTGTCCGGAGGGAGTCGCGAGTTGATTCACAAATTACGCAGCTATGTTTTTCCTTTTATCCTGCTGTTGGTCATCGGCAGCGCCTTGTTGACGTATTATGTCTCCTTCGGATTCCTCTGGCCGTTGATTACCTTCGGCGCTTTGCTGTTGGTCTGCGCATACGATCTGACTCAAAAACGTCATAACATTTTGCGGAACTATCCCTTGCTCGGGCACCTTCGCTTTATTCTTGAAGACGTCGGACCCGAACTGCATCAGTATCTGGTCGAGAGCAATACGGATGGCAAGCCCTTCAATCGGGACGAGCGTTCCCTGATGTATGAGCGAGCCAAGAATCTTCCGGCCGAGAAACCTTTCGGCACCGAGCTGGACGTCTACAAGGAAGGCTATTCGTGGATTACGCAATCGTTGGCGCCGATAGCGCCGGTGGCTGATCCCGCAAGGAACCTGAGAACTCTGGTCGGAGCGGAACGTTGCGCCCAACCCTACGACGCCTCTGTGTTCAACGTCTCTGCAATGAGTTTTGGTGCGCTCGGGGCACGAGCCGTGCGAGCCATGAACGCAGGAGCGCGCAAGGGAGGCTTCGCGCATAATACGGGCGAGGGTGGCCTGTCTTCGTATCATCGTCAGGAAGGTGGCGACATCATCTGGCAAATCGGTACCGGTTATTTCGGCTGTCGCAGCGATCAGGGAACCTTCGACAAGGAGATGTTTGCCGAGCAGGCATCTGTGGATCAGGTGAAGATGATCGAGATCAAGCTCTCTCAGGGTGCCAAGCC
>DLYX01000005.1:3151-3320 GCA_003447545.1 Deltaproteobacteria bacterium
CAAGCTCTCTCAGGGTGCCAAGCCGGGGCACGGGGGCGTTCTCCCCGGGGCCAAGGTGACCAAGGAAATCTCCGAGGCCCGTCGGGTCCCACAAGGTGTTGAGTGCATATCACCACCCGGCCATAGCGCTTTTTCTTCGCCCATAGGTTTGCTGGAATTCGTGGCGCAA
>DLYX01000355.1 GCA_003447545.1 Deltaproteobacteria bacterium
GCGGCGCGCGGCGCACAAACCTCAGCTACATATTGTGCCTGCATCGCCGCACAGGAAATGGTTGTCAGGGCAGCGCCCATGGCCAGCAGCACAATCCCGATTCGCGATCGCTTGTTCGAATTCATTACAGATCCTCTCCTCATCCCCCGAGCCGTTTCCCGAAATCTTCGGCGCGAACACTGTATTCGGCAGATCATTTCAGATTCTTGACCGCGAAATCAAAAAAGTATTTACGCGATAATTCGTACCCAGCGCGCGACCGGGCGCGGCGCCTCCAGCCACGAGGCTGCCGCACATCGGTGGTTCTCCCGAGATTTCGGAGCCTGATCATCGTTGTGGCGTTGCCTCAGGTGATCAACCGTATGGTACCGGGCCTCCCGGGGGATATTCGGGCCGCCAAGCGGCTGCTGGTCCCCTACCAGCCGCTGAACTAAAGAAAATTCATCGCAGGCATGAGCAGGGCTGATAGAAAAGACCGTCTCCGAGAAGTTGCAATGATGTCTCGAGGCGCTAAAATTAAAAGAACTCATGAGTAATCCGCGCTTCAAAATCTGGTCTTCCGTCGGCAAGAAACTCCTGACCGGAGTCACCGGAATCGCCCTGATCGGTTTCATTATCGGGCATCTGGCCGGCAATCTTACCCTTTTGGTCGGCGGCGAGCTGTTTAATGCCTACGCCGAGAAACTCCACCAGCTGGGGTTCCTCTTGTACGTCGTGGAAGTCGGCCTGGTGCTGCTCTTCCTGACGCATATTGTGCCGGCGCTGGCTGTTCATCTCGACAAACGGAAGGCTCGAGGCGTGCAGAATACGATCGTCCAGAGCAAGGGCGCCCAGTCCAAACAAACGATTTTCTCGCGATCGATGGCCGTGACCGGGATGATCCTGCTGGCATTTCTCGTGATCCATATCATCCAGTTCCGTTTCGGCCCGAATATCGCCGACGGATACGTGACGCTGGTCAATGGCGAACCGGCGCGCGATCTCTACCGACTGGTGGTGGAGGTCTTCAAGGACCCACTCTGGGTCGCCTTTTATGTTTTCTGCATGTTGCTTCTCGGAAGCCACCTCCGACACGGAGCCTGGAGCGCCTTCCAGTCCATTGGTATTCTGAGCAACCCCATGCGCCCCCTGGCCTACTCGGCAGCAGGAATCCTTGCTGTAGCGGTTGCTGTGGGCTTTCTGGTCTTGCCCCTCTGGCTCTGGCTTGTGGCGCCCATGCCCCTGCCGGATCCGGCCATTCAAGCCCTGGTGACGAAATAATGGATTTCGATATCGTCGATGGAACTCTCTCGGACGGCGCCCCGGACGGGCCGATCGAAACTCGCTGGGATCGGCATCGATTCGATCTGAAGTTGGTCAACCCGGCCAATAAGAGAAAGTACAAGATCATCGTGGTCGGTACTGGTCTCGGTGGGGGCGCGGCCGCCGCCTCGCTTGCCGAACTCGGCTACGATGTCATGAACTTCTGCATTCAGGATACACCACGCCGCGCCCACTCGGTCGCGGCGCAGGGCGGCATCAACGCCGCCAAGAACTACCCCAACGACGGGGACTCGGTCTGGCGCCTGTTCTACGACACCGTCAAAGGCGGCGACTTCCGCTCCCGCGAATCGAACGTCTATCGACTGGCCCAATGCTCGGCCAATATCATTGACCAATGTGTCGCACAGGGTGTCCCCTTTGCCCGGGAATACGGCGGCACCCTCGCCAACCGCTCGTTCGGCGGGGCTCAAGTTTCGCGAACTTTTTATGCGCGAGGCCAAACGGGCCAGCAGCTTCTCCTCGGTGCCTACAGTTCTTTGATGCGGCAGGTCGCGGCGGGCAAAGTGTCCATGATGCCACGGCGCGAAATGCTCGATGTCGTCCTCGTGGACGGGCACGCGAAAGGCATCATCTGCCGCAATCTGGTGACCGGTGAATTGGAGCGCTACGCAGCAGACGCCGTCTGTCTGGCGACCGGTGGTTACTCCACAGTCTATTTCCTCTCGACCAACGCGGTGAACTCCAACGCAACGGCCGCCTGGCGCGCCCACAAACGCGGCGCCTTCTTCGCCAACCCGAGCTTCATGCAGATCCATCCGACCTGCATCCCCCTGCAGGGCTCGTCCCAATCCAAACTGACTCTGATGAGCGAGAGCCTGCGCAACGATGGTCGGATCTGGGTGCCGCAGAAAAAAAAGGACGACCGTCGCCCCAAAGATATTCCGGAAGACGAGCGCGACTACTTCCTGGAAAGGCGATATCCTTCCTTCGGCAACCTCGTGCCGCGCGACGTGGCCTCTCGTGCCGCCAAACAAATCTGCGATGAGGGTTTTGGTGTGGGCTCGACAGGCCTTGCCGTCTACCTCGACTTCGCCGAAGCCATCAGTCGACTCGGCCAGGAGAACGTCGAACAGAAATACGGCAACCTCTTCGAGATGTATCGCGAGATCACCGATGAGAGTCCCTACGAAACTCCCATGCGCATCTACCCCGCGCCCCACTACACCATGGGCGGCCTGTGGGTCGATTATAATCTGCAGACCACGATCCCCGGTCTCCATGCGCTGGGCGAGGCCAACTTCTCCGACCACGGTGCCAATCGGCTCGGCGCAAGCGCTCTGATGCAGGGTTTGTGCGATGGCTACTTCGTCATTCCCTATACGGTCGGCAACTACCTCGCCGACCAGACCCCCGGTTCGGTTTCCACCGAGGACGATGCCTTCGGTGA
>DLYX01000629.1 GCA_003447545.1 Deltaproteobacteria bacterium
AACCCGATCTGAGCGAAGGGGGGGGTGTTCGCAAGCGGTTTTGATTCGCGGTCTGAGCAGCGAAAGCATCCCTGTGAATGGCCCCTGGTGGAAGACCGAAGCATCGAAGGCCCATGCCGGTGGTCTTCTTTTCGGGGGCAAACGGAAACGCACCTGCGCTAGCCCGACGAAGGGGGCGACCGGGCGCAGGGATCGCAGCGCAAATGGGGTGGCGATATTTCTGTTCAATTTTCAGCGGGAGTACAATCGCCCCCCAGCGCACCCGAGGGCAAAGCGGCAACATTTCATCCAGCCCAGCCAGCCCGAATCCGAGATTGCCATGCCGGATGCCATGCCCCAATCCGATCAAATCAAAATCAGCACCTGAAAAAGGGCCGAACGTTCGCCCGCCGATTCCGTGGAGCATCGCCTCCGAAGAAACCGAAGACCCACCCCCTACGATGGGAAGGAAGTTGCTGCCGCCTACTTCGCCTGGGCCAGTCGATCGGCAAAGGCCGAGGCCACTTCACCCAACCCCGGCATCACGCCCGCACTGGTGGATCGGCTTGGGGTATACGCTGGGTAAAGTCTAACGAACCGGCGTGGGCCATTCGATCAGGCCACACGCATCTGCGGCCTGCACCATGATGACTTGCTTGTCACCGCGCCGATTATCGACGATGTAGCTGGCTGAATACTGGGAGGCGATAAACCCGGCGTAGCAATAGGCATCGTCCCCACGTTTACCGCTGCGAAGCGCAGCCATTTCCATCTTAGTCCAGCCGGGAGGTGCGCCCTGTCCGGCTTTGATCCAGACTGGCCTCATCTTCGCGTCTCTCTCGGCCTTTGCTTTTGCCTGAGCTGCCTTTGCCTCGGCCTCTGCTTTTGCCCTAGCTGCCTCTTCCTCTGCCTTTCCCCGAGCTGCCTCTGCTCTGTTTGCCTCATTTTCTTCGTTCCATGCCTTGGCGGCTCGTGCTGCCTCCACGAGACTTACTGCGTCTAGGCAGGTTCCGTAATCAATGGGGTCTTCAATTAGGAACTTGTGGTAGTTGTATATTGAATGGGGGCTGGAGATCGCGAAAGCCTCCGCTGCCGCATCGTTCGCTTCCCCTCCTCTGGTGAAGCACGCAAGACCGCTGGCGCAGTCTTCGGAGCGGCGGCAGTAGTCTCCCGGCCCGCCCTTGCAGCCAGCAAACGGAATCAGCAGCAGCAGCAGGAGCAGCAGACGTTTCATGACGGGGACTCTGCCACGAGCCAGCCGGGATTCCCAGCGCGAAGCCTGGAGGGAGAGATCCGGACCACAACCACAAGAACCGCCCAGCGTTGCCATTCAGCACTGGACGGTTCTTTCCACGAAACCACGAAGAAACGAAAGGAGCCAACCGCCGCAGGAGGAACCGGGCGACCAGCATAGCGACTGTACCCGGTCCCGCCGGGATTGGTCAATTTTAGCCGCCCGACAAAATTAGGTCATTTGATTGAATCTGCACCGAGTTGCACCGAATGGCACCGAACTGTGGTTGGCCCCCAGATCAGAACCCCATCCCGAACGCGCCCAGCGCCTCCGTGTGGGCCGATCGCCGGGGGCAGACGGCATCGTCCTGCCCGGTTTGCCCACGCTGCTCAGAAGCAAGGATCTGGACTGGCCCCTCTGCGGCACATTTCAGGGGCCAGTTTCGCCTTCCGCTCGCCCACCCACTGGCCCCTCTGCGGCACTCGCCCCACATCGCTCCAGTCGGCTCCAGTCACAAAAACGCCCCGTCCCTACCGAAGGACGAGGCGCTTGCCATGATGGCTGGAGCTTGCTGGAGCTAACTCACCTCAGATTGCGTAAAAGAGAAAATCACCTTCCAATCCAGCAAAGCCTGCCGAATTTCGGCGATACACGAAGGTGAGCAATTTCCATCCATACGAAAGCCGGCGACTTCGGCGCCGACGGTCGGGGATAGCGGGTCCACCGAGATCGTCTGATATTTGGTTCGCGGGATTCCGGACATGAGTTTCCTTTCACGTCTCGAGGCTGTAGATGCGTCGAGCGGTTCCCGCGAACATCGCAGATTGCTCGCTGGCGCTGTAGCGCGAGGCGATTTTCTTCAGGGCATTCCAGAGGACGCCATAGCCTACGGAGAGGCGATCGACCGGGAAGTTGCTTTCGAACATGCAGCGCTCGGGCCCGAATTGTTCGATTGCGTAATGGTAGTAGCGTTCCTGCAGTTCGATGAACTCATCCGAGGTTGGAGGGCGCTCGCCACGAAACCACGGGAACCCGTTATCCGGCATGGCCAGGCCGCCCGCTTTGAGCACGGTGTTCTCGCAGGAGGCCGCGTCGGCGATGCCGATCTTCCATTCCTCGAAAATCGCATCCCGCATTCCCGCGTAGCGGCCGACACCGAGCGGTGTTCCGAAATGGTCGAGAACCATCACCGTATCCGGGCAGGCCCGTGCCAGCTCGGCAAATTCGGCGTTCTGATAGTGATAATGCCACGAGTCGTAGGTGAAGCCGCGCTCGGCCAACCGTCGCACGCCTTTGCGAAAAGCCTCACCCTTGAACTTCTCCGGCGGTGCCGGCGGTGGGATCATGAGGGCGGGATCGTCACAGCTGCATAGGGCAT
>DLYX01000364.1 GCA_003447545.1 Deltaproteobacteria bacterium
CGGCAAATCATGCTCTTTGAGGAAATCTCCGATCTGACTCTCGCTGTACTCACTCCCCAGATAGGCCGAGTCGAGCATCGGGCCACGGGGCTTGCCCAAGACTTGATGGTAACACCACAATGCCGCCCCGATGGCCCCACCATCATCCCCGGGGCCGGGCGGTATATAGATACTCGAGAATCCGGATTCGCGAAGAATCTTCGCATTCGCGACCGAGTTCAGCGCGACCCCACCGGAGAGGCAGAGATTATCCTGGCCAGTTTTTTGCCGCATATTCCTTGCGAGCTTGATCAGGATGGATTCGGTGACTGCCTGAATCGACATCGCCACGTCACAATAAAATGGATCGAGGGTCTTGTCCCCCAGCGACGGATCACGTGGCGGGGCACCCATGCACTCGGAAAATTTGGGCGACAAGGTCTGGTCCGGAGAATGATGGAATGAGAAATAATCCAGATCCAGCCAATAGGACCCATCGCTGCCGACGTGAATCATCTTTTCGATCCGCTCGACGTAACGCGGCTCGCCATAGGGCGCCATCCCCATCAGCTTGTATTCACCTTCATTGACCTCGAAGCCGCAATACGCAGTGAAAGCCGAATAGAGCAAGCCCAGCGAATGCGGGAAACGGCTTTCCTGTTCCAGGTCGATATGATTGCCGCGACCCAGACCTGTTGTCCCGGTCGTCCACTCACCGGCCCCATCGACCGTAATAATCGCGGCCTCCTCGTAGGGCGAGCAATAAAACGAAGCTGCCGCATGCGACATATGATGGTCGCAGAAGAGAATTTTTCGAGGATCGACTTTCAACTGGTCGCGGATCAGAGGTTTGACCCAAAGTTTGTCCGTAATCCAACGACGCATCGACTCCTGAAAGACCCGATGCGATCGCGGAAAGGTAGCGAATGCCGTTAGCAAGAGGCGCTCGAATTTCACAAACGGTTTCTCGTAAAAAACGATTTGATCCACATCGTGAATCGAGATGCCGGCACGTTTGCAACAGAAATCGATCGCCCGCAACGGAAACCCGCTATCGTGCTTGATACGAGAAAATCGTTCCTCGGCTGCTGCGGCCACCACCACACCATCTTGCACCAGCGCGGCCGCGCTATCGTGGTAAAAAAAAGACAGACCAAGGACGACCATAGGATCTATTGCTGGTATCTCAACCGGTATCGAGCCTCAACTCGATGCCTCACCCGTCGGATCATGGCTTCGCCACAAGCGACTCCATGGAAACGACTTCGGCGACCGGCGTCTCGATCGAGCCCTCCGGCAACATGAAGCGCCAGAAAACCAACCCCAGGGCCCGCCCTTCGGTATCCAGCCAGTTCGGATGCCCCGGATCAGCAGGGGCCACGATAATTCGCAAACTACCGTCTTCCTCCAGCACCGTCTGCTCCCGGTTCAGGGATATCGTGCGATTCACGTAATCAAACGTCTGCATATGCCGGTTCCAGAGCACGACATTCGCACAACGGCATTCCGGCCATCGAGCCGTCATCACCAATGCCTGGTCCGGGCCGAGAAAAAACGGCGCCATGGAATAGGCAGCATCCGACGCGGCCAAACCATGATCGCCGGGCGAGACCGGAGCGGGAAAAACTCCGGGCACCTTGGACACAAAGGCCGGTGTCTCGGCGTCTGCCATCGCAGGCTGCTCCAGGGTGCGTGAGCGAATGAAATTGCCGACGCGGTCGATGCCGGCAGCCACGGTGGTATCGCTGGGCGCCGGCGGCGGTGCCGAAGCATCGCAGTTGCGAATACTTAGAGAGCAATGCCGGTTCGTATCAACAGCGGCATGAACTTTGTCTTCGAAATAATGTCGCGTCGTAATCCGGAAGGCGTCCTCGGGTAAAGGAAGCCAATTCCGCTCCTGCGGCGCACCGCCGAGACGAATCACGAAGTTGCCCGCTGCATCGATATCGAGGTCCGAGTCATTCAGAACACCGCCCAGACGCGTGCCCATCCGGCCATCTCCGACACCACATTCTATGGTAAAGGCCGTATAGACCGCGCCGCTCAGGTTGCCTTCCACCTCGTAGGAACATCCCGGATCAATCGGAGCGTCGTAATAAATCGCATCTGCATTATCACCCGTGAACTTCTTGTAGGGGGTCACAATCTTGCGAAAATCGGGATGCTTGGGATCACACTCGAAAAACGAATCGAGCCCACCCTGGAGCATATGCATCAGCGCGCGCGTGCCTTGTGCGATATCGTCTGCGGAGTTCAGGTTCCATTCCGGTCCCAGCCAGCGGCTATCCACTTCTTCCAACAAGGCGATCAAACGCCGCAGGGCTTCTCGACTGACACTCTCGGGATCCGACATCGACTTCTCCTTCTTGGGCGCGGGGCCCGTTCAACTCCGGGACCACTCTATGCTGGCCGCGGGTATTTGTACCAGCGCCACACTTCCCGACCGGCGCGGGCTGGGCTAGGACCAAGCTGTGAGCGAGATGGAAGAAATCAGAAATTGGATCGAAGCGGCTGAACGCATCGTCGCTCTGACCGGCGCCGGAATCTCCACGGATTCCGGGATCCCGGATTTTCGCGGGCCTCAGGGGCTCTGGACCAAGAACCCCAAGGCGGAAAAAATGGCCACCCTCAAACACTACGTGGCCGACCCGGAAGTGAGGGAAGCGGCATGGCAAAGCCGGCAGGCAATGTTCGGGAGCCCGCGGGATCCAAATCCGGGCCATCTCGCCCTGGTCGAACTCGAGCAACAAGGGAAATTGCAGGCGATCCTGACACAAAACGTGGACGGTCTGCATCACGCCGCGGGTTCCGACCCGGAAAAGATTGTCGAGATCCACGGCACGGTCCGCGAGGTGGTCTGCCTTTCTTGCGATCGTCGCTGGCCGATGTCGCATGCATTGGACCGTGTCAACGACGGCGAGTCCGACCCTGCGTGCATTGACTGTGCGGGGATTCTGAAATCCGCCACGATCTCCTTCGGTCAGGCTCTGGTCCCCGAAGATCTGAGTCGCGCCAAGGAGGAAGCCCGCAACTGCGATCTGCTTCTGGCGATCGGCAGCACGCTTGGCGTCTACCCGATCGCCGGAGTCGTACCTCTGGCCAGAAAAAATGGCGCACGGGTGGTGATTATCAATGGCGAGCCCACGGAAATGGATCATCAGGCAGACGCCGTCGTTCATGCCGGTATCAGCGAGACGTTGAGCCTTCTGGTCCGCTCGCCGGCGGAAAACCTCTGAGGCAGAACCCATGGACCTCATTCTCGATCAGATTCAGGAAGATGCCGCCGAGCGAGGGCTGAAACTCGACGAAGGATTTTTTCGAGCCATCGAGCTGGTGCAGGACGAAGCCCCGTTTCTCCTCGTCACCGGGCGCGCGGGGACCGGCAAGAGCACCCTGATCCACCTTCTGCGCGACTCTCTGGAAAACAAGGCGAATGTCGCTGTGGTCGCGCCTACCGGGTTGGCGGCGATTCAGATCGGGGGGCAAACCATCCACTCTTTCTGCCGCCTCCCCCCCAGGCCCGTGGAATTGACCGATATCCGCAAGCTCCGCAACCGGGCGCTCTACGAGAACCTCGACGTCTTGATCGTGGATGAAATCTCGATGGTACGTGCAGACCTCCTCGATGGA
>DLYX01000063.1 GCA_003447545.1 Deltaproteobacteria bacterium
ATTCGCACCTCCAGAGGAGTCAGTGGGGGCAGAGAGCTAAACGCTGGCAAGAAAGCCGAGAGAATCGTGGAATTGATCGCCAGAAGGGTCCCTCCAACGTCAAGCTCGGTGAGACTGAGACGCAGGAGGCCCGCGGTCACATTCTCGAAAAGGAACTGATTGAAAGTCGACGGGCTGAACCCCAATGCAATTCCGTAGGGCAACGAGGTCCCCGGGAAGGTCGCCGGCCAGGTGGGCGTGGGCGCGGGTACCAGCAGGGAGCCGTCGAACGAAGGCGCATCAGGATCCGGGGCCGTCGCCAGGATGGAGGCATCCATCGGGAAGGTAATCCCCAGGGTGTCCTCCGAGACCGCGGCAAATGGTGTCTCGAGATCCAATCCGAGGCCCTCTCCAATCGGGCCCGCCAGATCAATTCCGTCCAGAGCCGTCTCGATCGCACCCGCAATCGGCGTATTGCCGCTGCCGTCGGTCGCATTGAGGAAATCCTGTAATCCATCCCGGACCAAGACCTCCATGTCGGTCACAAACGCACCGATCAGACCCTCGATAATCCCGCCAAGAAAACCGCTACAACTGGTCGAGTAGCTGAAGCCAGTGGTCGCAACCGCAACCCCGCCCTGTTGCACGACATCCACTTTGGTCGCCAGTACCGGCATTGGGTCGAGACTATAGTCTCCGAAAATTTCGGTGGTCTGGGCCGAGATATCAATATTGCAATTCACGCTGACTCCGGTCCGGTTGGTCACCTTGGCTCGCACAGCCAAACCAGTGAGCTCAATATCGCCTTCAACGAAGTCCTGCTGCGAATCGACGTCCAGAGAGAACCCATCGATACGCGGCAAGGTCGGCGTGTGTTTGATACAGATATCGACCCGCCCCAGACAGCCTAAAAAGGTGTCCTGATAACAGTAGTTGGTGAGGAAACAGGTTCCGTCCGGGATGAGCTCCTTGGGATCGATACTGACAAGATTGGTGATCGCCGGCTCGACAGAATCCAGACCGGTATCGGTCAGGCGCATCCCGATCCCATCAGCAATATTGGCGCCGACGGGCACAGCAACACCTCGAATCAAGACCACGCGGTCATTGAACTCCTCGCCATCACTGGTGCGCGTCAACTTGGCAACGATCGGCTGGAAGACCTGATCCGGTGAAATCGCCACCTGTGTCGAGAAGGACATATCGGGGTTGAGCAGGATCGACTGACCACCAATGGTCAGCGATGCGTTTCCCCACTGAATATTATCCACCTGCCCCTCCACCAGAACGCTTTGCGCTTCGGTAAAGTCACCGTGGGTCGGTGTCAGAATCGTCGGACGAGGGGCGCATCCGGGGAGCTCGTTCTCGAGTTGGCAACTCGAGCTGCAACAATCCCCTGACTCAAAATTACCGTCATCACATTCTTCTCCGATTTCCAGCATCCCGTCGCCGCAAAATGTGCAGGAACCGCTGCCGTCGCAGGTATCGACGCCGCCCGGTAGTCGGCACTCATCATCGGGGTCTGTTCCGGCCAGCACCGGGGCACAAATCCCGTCTGCCACTCCGGTCAAGGAGAAACTGCAGGCTTCGCAACCACCGTCGCAGGCCGACTCACAACAAGTTCCGTCGATACAGCCGCCGATCAGACAGTCAGCATCCGAGTTGCAGGTGCCACCTTGGTCCAGCAAACACATTCCGGCAGCATCGCATTCCCCTCCGACGCAATCGGAACCAGACGGCGCAAAACAATGAAAGAGATCTTCATTGCAGGTGTTGTTGCAGGAATCCCCCGCACTGCAGGGATCACTGCCTCCTGTGCATGTACCGCTCTGGCAGGTATCGTTGCCCGTGCAGAACAAGCCATCTTCGCAAGCTGTTCCGGTTTCCGCGCAGGTATCCCCGGTTTCATCGCATTGATCGTTGCACGTATCGCCTCCGGCACACGGATCGCCCGAACCACCACAGACTCCTGCAGCACAAATATCGGTTATTGTGCAAAAAAGACCGTCGTCGCACGGGGCGATATTAGCCTGGGAGAGGCATTGCCCGCTTCCGTCACAAACTTCGTCGGTACAGACATTCCCGTCGGCGGGGCATACCGACCCAGCAGACTCGAAAGTACAATCTGAAGCGCAGCAATCTCCGGAGGATGTATTCCCATCGTCACATTCTTCCCAGGGATCCACGGTTCCGTCGCCACAAACCGGTGCCGGCGAGTTCTCGTCGCAATACATGCGCGCAAAGGCAGCTTTTGCTTCCTCCTGACTCTTCGCAAAAAGGGCATCCCGATCCCAGCATTCCGGCAGGGCCAGCGAACTCGTCCGTGCCTCAAACTTGGCCCGAGCGCGCAAGGTGCAGATATCTAGCCCTGAATCCTTGCCTTTCGACTGATTCTTGGCCCCTTTATCGAGGCAAGTTTTCAGATCCTTTTGCAGCTTGCCCCAGGCCGCCAGGGCCTTCAGTTCCGCCTTCATCACATCGTCATCCGGCGCGAGAAAACCCCCAACATCCGGAATGCGATCCGAGTCCGGATCCGCGAACGAGGTCATGGAAAATCCAAAACCAGCGAAAAGCATCAACGCAAACATCGCGAGGAATCGCAGACTCCGACGAAGGCTGGTCAATTTCATGTTCGGCAATTCGGGTTTCAAAGGATCACCGCCCCATCGACAAATGCACCCTCGGGGGAGGCACATAGAAGGTCCGGAATCGCAGCACCGATCGAGTCCATCGAAAGCGCCGCTTCTTCCTCATACGCGTGACAGACCGGCAGCCCTTCGGGTTTGGTTCGGATTTTCTCCAGCTTCAGCTGATATTTCGCTTCCACCGACGCGAGGCATTCGAACAAGAGAGTCGGCTTCCCTTTGGAGTAATTCTTTGCGCCGATCGTGTAGCATTTGGCGCTTCTTTGCAGGAGTTTGGTCTGCTCCTTCGAGATCGCCATCTGGTTGACGAACATCTTGGGTTCCGTGGGCAGCCAGGCCTGATCTCCAGGGTTGGTGAACTCAGGCGGCAAAGGACCGGACGAATAGGGTGCTGCGCTACCCCAACCGGCAAGGCCGACAATCAAGGATGCGGCCAGAAGCCACCGCGTCATCTTCCTCAACATCTTTGAATCCCCCAAGTCTGCGAAAAGTTTTTCGAGGCACGGCAGACAATTTGCCAAACGCATCTGCCTCCGCGACCTCCCTGTCCAAGACCACACCATCGGGCACGGCGTCAAGCGATAACCGAGCTATCAGCTGAAAATGGGGTGTCTAAGTAATTTTGCAATCCCTGCGATTACCTGCGTCAGAAACGAGCGAAGATTGGGCCGTCAACGAATGCGCCCCGGGGCGAAGGCATTCCTTCCTCGGCACAGGACTCGTTTCTTGCCTCATCATCCCAAAAATCGCAGTCCTGCTCCAAACCTTCCGTTGCGTTCAAGATCCGACAAGCCGTGCATCGGCCAGCGACCACCGCATCCTCGGCGAAAACGGAAATCGGCTGTTCCTCGGATACGCCCATCACCTCGTTCAATCCCACATCGAAAGCAGAACATTTGCGGTCATAAATTCGTTCGATTCGGGCGCGGGCCTTCTCCACGCGGCCCTTTGCGTCGGTCCGGCTCTCCGCGAAGCACCCCTCCAAATCCTCCGCAGAAACCGCGGGTCCGGACGAAGCTCCGAGCAGCCGTTTCTGGCAAGAGGCAAACTCTTTCATTTGGCTGCGCAGGACCTGATCCGAGGTCTTGAGCAGAAGAAGTTGGCAGAGCGCTGCGTATTTATTTCCCGGCACAGTAGAATCGACAACAATTTCCTCGGGGGTTGCCACGATCAGTTTTTGCAGGAAGGCCCTCGCCTCCGCGAGTGCCGCCGCCGCGATAACCTCATCATCAGCGTAGCCAAAGTTCGGCGTCTCGGGACATTTGGTGCGACCCGGGAATTGCGGGGTACCGTCCTGAGCGACCTTGATCCGCGCGGCGATGCTGCGCGATTTACGCCCCCCCTCGATCACCAGACAATCCGACAAACTCTGGTCTCCTCGAAGTTTTTTACGGCCGGCATTCTTGAAACAGGACGAACTGACCTGCGCCTGCGTATCTACCAACTTGGTCGTCAAACCGTTGAGCACAACAATACACTTCTGCTGCTCTTTGGTCTGCGAGGCTTCGACCTGACAGCGACTTGAACAGGCATCGCCATTCGCATGGTTCCCGTCGTCACAAGTTTCGCCAAGTTCGACCACGTTGTTCCCACAAACCCCGCCCGAAGCGATCGCGCTGGTGGCAAGAAGAAGAGTGGTCAAAAAGATGGGTGCAAGGCCAACGAGGCGCATGAGAGGTTGCTCCAGAACAGGGGGCAGAAGTATCTACTGGGAGAGAGCCTGACGATCTACCCTTATTTGGGAAGACTTTCACGACGCGCCGCGGCAGGCGAAGGGCCCGAACGGATCCGGCA
>DLYX01000333.1 GCA_003447545.1 Deltaproteobacteria bacterium
CTCGACGTTCGGTCGAACGGACGATCTTCGCCGGAGATCGCGAGCAACGCGTAGAGTTGTCGGGACTCGCCAGGCGCGAGAAGTTCTCGTTGCGGGGCCTGAACGATGGTATCTGGAGTCGCGGACACTTGCAGCCCGATTGGAGTTGGGCTGGTCCCGCCGCCATCGTCGTCGCCGCCATCGTCACCACCGTCATCGTCACCACCTCCGCCGTTGAGGTCCGATGTGGATACCGTGGCGTCGCCGTTGCTGAGAGTCGAGGAGACGCCGGTTTGGAGGTCGATTGCCTTAACGTAGATCGGGTTATTGCTGAGGGCCGTCACAACAAGGCGCCCCGTGTCGCTGATGTTCGCAATGCTCGGGCTGCTGACACTCCAGATGACTTCTTTGGTGACGTCCACAGTTGCGCCATCTTCGAAAATGGCGAGTGCACTCATTTGGTACTCTTCGTCGAGTTCGGCGAGCAAGTTCTCGGGTGCAACGTATATTTTCTGCAATCCGCTGACGACCTCGAAAATTCCGGTGGAAGCATCGGACATGGTCTTGGAGAATCGGTGGCGAACTTCGACCCGGCCTGAGCCCGGTTCGAGACCGGTGAGCAGTCCTTTCTGGTCGGATTCATCAAGAGACACGCTGGATCGATCCCGGCTACGCCACTCGACCTCGTCGGTGACATCGACACCCGTGGTGCCGTCATTGTATTCCGCCAAGGCGGTTAGCTGGAGTGTTCCGCCAACACGGAGAGAGACGTCGGCGGGGAAGATTTCAAGACGGATGATTTCTCGAACGGTAATGGGCAGCGCTGCTTCGAGATTTTCCTCCCGGTATTCCACGTTCAGCGCCGTGGTGCCCCCGCGTCGCCCTTCGATGAATCCTTCATTATTGATGGATGCGATGCGCCTCGAGGCGACACGCAGTCGCAGTTCATCGAGAGGCAGAGGGGAAAGTGTTCCGTCTTCGGCTACACCCTGAACTGTGAAACTAGCCAGTTCGTCGACGCTCAGGGTCAGGGCATCAGGTTCTAATTTGAGTCCGACGACCGTATCGGAGGAGGCTTCAGGTCCGTCTGGATCCAGGTCGTAGCCGACTTCGACGCGGCCTGTGGATCGATCGTTTCGAATCCCGCTCTCGGGGTCGCGGATTTCGATCTCTGTCTCGCCCGGCTCGATTGCGGTCAGGTGGCCCCGGAGTGCGGCATCATCAACCGTGGCGATCTTGGTGCGGTCCGAACTCCATTCCACGGTTTCCGTGACATCGACTTCGGCAGTCTCGTTATCAAATTTCGCCAGCGCGCGAAGCTGAGTCGTCGCACCGGGTTCCAATCCAATACGCGCCGGTGAAATTCTGAGGCTGGAGAGTTGAGCCACGCGTACCTTCAAGGCGACTCGTGAGCTCCGCCCTGCGTCCGCGTAACGTGCACGAACCTCGGTTTCGCCCCCGCTGATAGCGGTGATCAAAGCACCGGATTCGACGTTCGCGACGCGGCGACTCCGAACCCGAAGTTCGACCAGGTCGGTGACATCTTCGGCCCAGCCGTCCTTGTAGATGGCGGATATTCTTACGGATTGACTTTCTCCGGGGCGCAGAGAGATCGACCCCGGCTGGAATACGAGATTCTTGATGTCTCGGATGGAGCGTTCAGCATCCGGATCGGGGGGGACGTCTTCGGGTGACTCGCCCGGGTTGGTGACGATGACTTCACCGTCGCGCTTTTCGGTTTTGGTGCCCGAGGCACGGTCCCGCGCCATGACGGTAGTTTCACCGCGACTGATTGCGGTAAGGCGGCCGGCAGCGCTGCCGTTTTCGCCGACGGTGACTACGCGCGTCTTGCCGGAGGTCCAACTGACCATCTGGGTGACATCCGCGCTTCGGCCATTGTCGTAGGTGGCCAGCGCCTTCAAGGCGAGTGTCTCATCGACCTCGAGACGGGGCTTTTTCGGTTGGAGCGTCAGTTGCTCGACTTCGCCGACCCAGATCTCCAGATCTCGGCGGGGTTCCTCGCCCGAGATATGTTCGATCTCGATTTTGGCTGTGCCGGATTCGCCGGCGGTGACCCTGCCGGTACTGCTGACGCTGGCCACCTTCCCTCGTCGACTTCGGAAGAGGCAATCGTCCGTTACGTCGGCGGTCGAGCCATCCTCAAATTCGGCGGTGACCGCGATTTGCATGGTCTCGCCGGGGATCAAACTTGTATTGTCGACCTCAAATGTCAGTTCCTCGATTTCCGGCGGGTCTTCTTCGCTGTCCCCGTCACCGTCGTTGCCGCGGCCGGTTACCGTGACAAGCATCTGATTTTTCTCGGTTTTTTCACCGGACTCGGGGTCTTCGGCCGAGATTTCAGCGATTCCAGCGCTCAGAGCTGTGACCTCACCCTTGGAACCGGGTGTGTTCGAGACCACGGCAACACCCTCTTTCCGAGACTCCCAATCCACGCCGTCGGTGATGTCGACCCCGGTTTGTCCATCTTCAAGGGTGGCGAGGGCTCGCAGCTGGCCCTTGGAGCCTGCGGCCAGGGCCAGTGCGGTCGGGCTGATTTCGAGCTTTTCGACCTTCAGAACATTGAGTTCGACGGGGTCCGCTTCTCGGGTGTTCGAAGCGTCATGCGAGGCCTCGATCCGGGTGTCACCGCCGCCGGTGGCTGTCAGAACGAAGCCGTCGATTCTGGCTACCTTATGATCTTTGACCTCAAAGACGACGCCTTCGGTCAACTCCTCCTCGGTTTCGTCATCGAAAAGGGCGAACACTTGCAGGTTCATCGATGCGCCGGGGGCGAGTGTGATTTCCAGAGGGTGGAGCCTGATTTCGCGGATCTCGCGGGCGTGGCCCGCCGAAGACCAGATTACCGCCATCAGGAGAGAAATAAGGAAAAAAGCTATATTTCTCGGGGCTCTTTTGTGTTTTGAAGTCGAATTCGTCATTTCTTTGGGGGCTCTTCTCATCGTTGGACCTGTACGTTTTCGTCCTGCCGTATGGCAGCCGTTGATCATTTGAAGGGGACTCGGCGATGGTTCTGAGAAGATTTTGAAGTGCAGGGTAGGGGATTCTGCGGTCGTGGCCCCGAGTATTTCGACAACTCCTTGTTACGCAAGCCTCGTACCACGGCCAACCTATCGAAAAAGGCATCGAATTCGGTCGATTTTGGCATGCGGATTCGTTTTTAAGCAAGGCATAAATGCGATGTATCGCGGATCTGCACGAAAAAAGGGCGCTGATCGGGTCCGCGACTCAACGGCGGACCTCCCTGAAGATGCCTTGGGGGGAGGAAAAGCAGGATAGGGAGTGAATTTTTGAACTTTTCCCGTTGCTCCCGTATCCCGAGTTGTGCATCGTAAAGGAGTAAAAATACGACTGCCGCTTTCGAGCCTTCGGACGCGGCCTGTCTTCGCACTTTTATCAAGCCCCAAAGCAAGATCAGCCGAGGTAACAGATGGACCATCCCAACAAAATAAACAAAGCTGCGCGTTCTCGTAGATGGAACTGTTCGGCAGGTCTTGTGATGTTCCTCCTGCTCTTTGCCGGGGTGTTTTCGCCCTCGCGGGCTGAGGCGGTCTGCGGCGACTCGGTGGTTGATGCCGGAGAGCAATGCGATGGTGGTCTGTGTTGCGACGCCTCCTGCAATTTTAAATCGGCAACCGACACATGCCGACCTGCTGGCGGGATCTGCGATCTGGCGGATAAATGCACCGGTTTTACGGCGGGATGCCCGGCCGACATCTTGCGCCCATCCGGGGTGGTCTGCCGCACAACCCTGACGGGTTGTGACCTCGAGGAGACCTGCACCGGGGAATCCAAGTTCTGCCCGGATGATACCGTTTTTGACGCTGGAGTTGTTTGCCGCGGTTCCGTTGGGATCTGCGACGTGGCAGAGGTCTGCGATGGTTCCAGCGGCGCTTGTCCCGGTGATGCTTTCCAGCCCAGTTCTCTTGAGTGCGGCTCCTCGGCAGGTGATTGTGACGTAGCTGAATACTGCACGGGTTCGGCGGGTCTTTGCCCTGAAGACGTGAAGCTCGACAGTACGACCGTCTGTCGGGTGGGGACGGATCTCTGCGACGCTGCAGAAACCTGCAATGGCGTGGACGACGATTGTCCTGACGATGAGGCCGCGGCGGATACGGTTGTATGTCGCGCGCCCGTTGGCGCCTGCGATGCGCCTGATTACTGCGACGGTTCCGATTTCGAATGCCCTGAAGACGAATTACTTGATGGCGATATTTGCCGAGACCTCCAATGTGATCAGGACAGTATCGATAACGATACTTGCTGCGATGTCGAGGAATACTGCGACGGGGAGAGTATCGAATGCCCGGTGGACGAGTTCATTCCGGCTGACGACGAGTGGGAATGTCGCGAAGCTGACGAGGATTGTGACAAGGAAGAGTACTGCAACGGAACACAGCCGACGTGTCCTGTGGACAGCGTTCATAATTCCAGTTTCCTATGTCGCTCCCGTGCCGGAGAGGACGACCTTCCTGAAAGTTGCGACGGCATCAGCAAGACTTGTCCGAGCGATGAGATTCGCAGGGCAGACAAGCGCTGCCGACGTGCTGCGGGTGTCTGTGATGTGCCCGAGTTTTGCGACGGGGTATCCACCGAATGTCCCGTCAACGCCTTCGAACCCGCTACAACGGTATGCAACGCATCGGAAGGTGGCTGCGACCCTGCCGAACTCTGCACCGGGGCGGCCGCAGCATGTCCGGAAGATGTGATCTCCGGTGATGGCGAGGTTTGCCGGGACCGAGACGATGAGAGCTGTGATCTGGCCGAGACCTGCAACGGAACGAGCGTTGCGTGCCCGCCGGACACTTACGTCGCAGAAGATACTGTCTGCGACGACCTTGATCCGGCCACGACCGGCGAAACCTGCGTGGACGGCTTTTGTGGGTGCGATGGCGGAGACGTTGATGGCGACGCCACATTTGATAATTGCGATGATGACGAAGGCGTACTTGTTGTTCAGTATCTGAAGATGAAGTTCTCCTGGCTGTCTCGATTAGGCTCCTTTGTTTCCAAGGGCACGTTTCCGGTCGGCGTGATGGCGGATTCTGCGGCCGACGTGTTCGACGCAACCGGGGGCTTGAACGTCACGCTCTATGCGACCAATACCGATGGAGCCGTGACGATTGATGCCTCGACGAACTTCACCGCGGACCAATGCTCGATCACCCGTTCAGGTGCATCTTTATGCAAGCTGCCATCGCGTG
>DLYX01000113.1 GCA_003447545.1 Deltaproteobacteria bacterium
AACCCGGGCCGGTGCCGGGTTCAGAACCGTAAAAGCGCCACGGCTCTGCGCCTCGGTAAACGCAGGCTCGATGGCCGCATCCGGAACCTCGAATGGAGCGACCAGAACATCGCCTTTGCCCGGGCCCTTGTCGCTCCTCCGATGCGTCACGTGCTCGTTCGCCCCGGGCACAACGACAATGCAATTTTCACCATCCTGGTCGACCAGAATCATCGCAGTTCCCGTCGCTGTCCCGGAAATGGAGCGGACGCCCTCGACGGCAATCGCTTCCCGATCAAGGAACTCGCGCAGGGCTGCGCCGTTGGAGTCTTCGCCGACAGCGCCGTGCATCGAGACCCCAGCGCCCGATCGACGAGCCGCGACCGCCTGATTCAGCCCCTTCCCTCCTGGCAGGAGTTGGAAGTCGCTCCCCATCAACGTCTCGCCGGGGCGCGGAAATCTCGCCACACGCGCCACAAGGTCCATGTTGATGGAACCGAGAACATGCACCTTACCCATAGGGTCGAGGTTGCCAGATCCTGACGCGCGCGCCAAACGGCTCGCGCGGAGGTCCGCTCGCTTGCATCATACCCTGCTTCTCTGAGCATTTCGGTCTCGTGAAAAAGAGAATTCTCTGGATCTTCCTCTTGTTGGTGACCACGCTCGGCGGCCTTGGCTATTTGCTCGGGCATGGAGCCTTTGGCGAACATGAAGGTCCCGGCGAGGTCACGCCCATCGCCCGAGACCCCCATGAAATGGAGATGATTCTGGCCGAGCGCCGAGAGACCGAATCGCGTCTGAGCCCGGCGGGCACGCAAATCCTCTTTGGTGACCTCCATGTACATACGACATTCTCCTCCGACGCCTTTGTGATGAGCTTGCCTCTGGTTTCCGGAGAAGGCGCCCACCCACCTGCCGATGCCTGCGATTTTGCGCGGCATTGCGCCGCCCTCGACTTCTGGTCCATCAACGACCACGCAGAGTCGCTGACGCCGGCGCATTGGCGGGAAACCGTTGAAAGTATTCGCGCGTGCAACGCGGTGGCCGACCCGGAAAATCCGGACGTGATTGCCTTCCTGGGTTGGGAATGGACCCAAGATGGCACCAGCCCGGAGAATCACTGGGGGCACAAGAATATCATTCTCCGCGACATCGAAGAGGAGAATATTCCCACCAGACCGATCGCCGCCAGACAGCCGATGGGCGATATTGTGACAATACCTCCAGCGATTCGTGCCGGGCTCGTGCTCCTGCTCCGCGACCGCAGGACTCTGGACTTCACGACCTTCCTCGAGGAAAGTGCGTCGGTTCCCCCCTGCCCCGAGGGCGTCCCGGTGCGCCAGTTGCCCATTGACTGTCGCGAGTCGACACTTACCCCAGCCGAACTTTTCGCCAAACTCGATGACTGGAATCTGCCTGCAATGGTGATTCCGCATGGCACGACCTGGGGCAATACCGCGCCCCCGGGATCCGTATGGGACCCGCAGGTGACAGGACCAAACGCGGACCCGGAGCGACAGTTCCTGATGGAGGTCTACTCCGGGCATGGAAATTCGGAAGAATACCGGGATTGGGGAAGGAAACCCGCAATGCCGGGCTCGGCCCCCATCTGTCCGCCCCCCACTCCCGGCCCCAATGGCTTCCTCCCGAATTGCTGGCGCGCCGGAGAGATCATCGAAGAGCGCTGCCTCGCGGGCGGTGAGCCGGCCGCGGAATGCCGGCAGCGTGCTGCCGAAGCGCGCCGCAATCACGCCGCTGTCGGTCGCGCCGGCTTTCGGACGGTACCAGGTGCCACGGTGCTCGACTGGCAGGACGCTGGTCAATGCCGGGACTGCTTTCTACCTGCCTTCGATTACCGTCCGGGGATGTCGGCGCAATATATGCTCGCACGCCAATCGCCGCAGGGAGGTCCCTCTCGAGCGCGGTACGGGCTGATCGCCTCGAGCGACAACCACACCGCCCGCCCCGGAACCGGTTACAAGGAACGTGATCGGAGTGAGATGTCGGAGAGCAAGGGGCCAGCCGAGGGCGCGCCCGACCTCATCGGCACACAACAGGAACCGAAGCCTGAATCCGTGCCTCTTAATCTGGAAGATACCATCGCTTTTGGCGAGCGCGACGTCGAGCGAATGTCTTCGTTCTTCACCACGGGTGGATTGGTCGCCGTCCATGCCGCCAAACGCGATCGGGCGAGTATCTGGAATGCGCTCCAGAGCCGCCAGGTATATGGCACCAGTGGCCCGCGAATCCTGCTGCACTTCGATCTGCTGAATGGTCCTGGCGAACGGCGGGAGCAACCGATGGGCAGCGAGGCGATCCTGCAGGAAAATCCGCGTTTTCGGGTCAGCGCCGCTGGTGGTCGCACGCAAAAACCCGGCTGCTCCGACACGGCAAAGATTGCTCTCGGAACAAAACGTCTGAACGACCTTTGTCGCAATGAATGCTACCACCCCACCGATCAGCGGCATACAATCAGCCGGATCGAGGTCGTCCGAATACGTCCCCAAATCGATCCGAACGAACCGATCGGCAACCTGATCGAGGACCCGTGGAAGGTCCTCCCCTGCCCGGAGTCAACCGATGGCTGCCAGGTGGAATTCACGGACGCCGGATATCACGCCTCAAAACGCGATGCGGTCTACTACGTTCGCGCGATTCAGGAACCTACCCTCGCGGTCAACGGTGACAATCTGCGCTGCAAGCGGGACGAGTCCGGTCGCTGCCTTGAACTCCAACCGTGCTACGGAAACGACGCCCAGACGCCCTATCAGGAAGACTGTCTCGCCGAGATCGAAGAACGAGCATGGTCCTCACCTATCTGGATCGATCAGGAACCTCTGGTTGGCAGCGAGCCAGCGGGCCTGTAGGGAAAAGATATGCGAGTTTGGATCGATACCGATGTCGGCAGTGATGTCGACGACGCCCTTACAATCGCCTATGTTCTACGGCACCCGGATCTGGAATTGGCCGGGATTTCGACTGTGTTTGGCGATGTCGAACTTCGAACCGCCATCGCGGAGGCGTTGCTCGCCCTGGCGCCGGGGCAAGCCCCGCCGATCCTGAGCGGACGCGGTTTACCTCTGACCCCCGAGCGCATCGGTTTGATGTTTGGCCACGAAGGCCAAACCATCCTGCCGAATCCCGAGCCCCGGATGCGTACCGAGATCGAGCCCGAGGGTCCGGCGCGCATCGACAAGATCGCCGAAGCGCTGCATCAGACTTCCCCCGACGTTCTGGTGGCCATTGGTCCGCTTACCAACCTTGGTGCCTTGGTCCAGCATGGAGTCAAACTCCCCCAGCTTGCCATCATGGGAGGCAAGATCGAGG
>DLYX01000073.1:0-2539 GCA_003447545.1 Deltaproteobacteria bacterium
GAACCTCGGCAGTTACGGCTCACAGCCGATTTTGACAAGCGAGAGGAACGCCGGCGCGTTGATCCCGTCAGCCACCTTTGCCCTGTGCGAAACCTCGCTGCGCCATGCCCGCGGCGAAGCCCCCGGGGAGCACCGTCGTCGCATCGCGGAAATCTCCGCCCGATTGAGCCGCGTGGCCACCGGCAACCCGTCGGCCTGGATCCAACGCCCGGTCGATGCCGAAGAAATCCGCGTCGAGACCGCACAAAATCGGATGGTGAACTATCCCTACACCAAGCTGATGACCTCCAATATTGCGGTCGACCAAAGCGCGGCCCTGATTCTTTGTTCCACGCAAGCTGCCCAACGCTTCGGCATTCCCGACGACAAGCGCGTCTATCTGCGCGAAGCGGTCGAAATGAACCATGTCGCCTACCTCTCGGCACGCGAGAAGTTGCATGATCACCCCGGCATGACCATGGCCGCGCAACGACTGCTCGAGATCTCCGAGGTCGACGCAGGCAACCTGAGCCAGATCGAACTCTACTCCTGCTTCCCGTTTGCCGTGCAGGCCAGTGCTGCAGCCCTCGGCATCGACGAGACGCGCCCGCTGACCGTCACCGGCGGCTTGACCTTCTCTGGTGGCCCCTTTGGCAGTTATGTCGTGCACGCGATGGCAAGGATGGTCGAATTGCTGCGCACGACCCCCGGCGAGGTCGGCCTGGTGGGTTCGGTCGGGGGCACCTTCCAGAAATTCGCCTATGCCACCTACAGCACCGAACCGGGGGCCACGACGACCCCGCGGATCGAGAACGTCAGCGAGGACTTTGCCCGCCTGCCCGAGCGCGCGTGGCATGAGAACTACCAGGGTCAGGCCGTCACCGAGAGCTATACCGTGCACGCCGAAGCCAGCGGACCGACCCGGGCGACATTTGCCTGCCTGACCGATGCCGGCGAGCGCCTCTGGGCGTCGAGCGAGGACCCGGACCTGCTCGCCGCCATTCTGCGCGACGAAGAATTCTGCGGCCTCCCGGCAAGCATCGCCGAGGGCCGGCTGACACTACTGTAGATCGGGCAAGGACTCGGCACCCGCGATGCGCCTTTTCGTTTACGGATCCTTGATGCAGGGACAATCAGCGGCCTGGCGCATGGCCGAGGCCCGACGAATCGGGCCGGCCCGAACTGTCGACGGCTTTGCCCTTTTCGATCTGGGAGAATTTCCGGGCATGCAGAGGGCCGCGCAAGGTACGGTGTACGGCGAAATCTACGAGATCCCGGCGGAACTCCTGCCGGCACTCGACGCTTACGAGGACTTTCCCACCCTCTTTTCCCGCGAAGCTATCGGCCTGCTCGATCAGGGTCAGGCGCTCGCCTATTTGTTCCGGGGAAAGACGACACCCGACGAACGCCTTGGCGATGGCCGCTGGGGTCCCGCCTGACCTGAGGGACCGCGACCGGTGTCCCACGGGGTTGACGGCCTTTGAGCGGTGGGGTTAGCCGAGGGAAGCCGAACAAGGAGTACAAAATGTCGATTCCCGCTGAAGCCCTGCAATTACGTTCCCTCCTGCGCGAGGATGCCCAACTCGAACTATCACTCCAGATGGCACCCGTGCCGGAACCCGATGCGGATCACGTTCTGGTGCGCATGGAAGCAACACCTATCAATCCATCCGATCTCGGTCTGCTCTTCGGCATGGCCGATATGACGCAAGCCGAGTATGGCGGCACGGCCGACGCACCGGTTGTGACCGCCCCCGTGGGCCGCGGCGCGATGGCCATGCAAAAGGCACGACTGGGTCAGCCCCTGCCGGTGGGCAACGAAGGTGCGGGCGTTGTGGTCGCTGCAGGAAGCTCGGACGCGGCACAGGCCCTGATAGGCAAGACCGTCAGCGTCGTCGGCGGGGAGATGTACTCGCAATACCGGGTGGTGCCCGCATTCATGTGCCTGCTGCTCAACGAAGGGACCACCCCGCGACAGGGTGCCTCGTGTTTTGTGAACCCTCTGACCGCGCTCGGCATGGTCGAGACGATGAAAGACGAGGGCCATAGCGCGTTGGTCCATACGGCAGCGGCCTCCAATTTGGGCCAGATGCTCAACAAGATTTGTCTGGCCGACGGCGTGGAGCTTGTGAATATTGTGCGCAAAACCGAGCAGGAAGATATCCTGCGCGAAATCGGTGCGAAATATATCTGCAATTCATCCGACGAGAATTTTCGAAAAAATCTGGTCGAGGCACTCGCAACGACAAACGCCACTCTGGCCTTCGATGCCACCGGCGGAGGCGAACTCGCCGGCGACATTCTCGGCGCCATGGAAGCCGCCGCCAACCAGAACGCAACCGAATTCAGCCGCTACGGATCCACCGTACACAAGCAGGTCTATATCTACGGCGGCCTGGACCGATCGCCCACCACACTCAACCGCAACTTCGGCATGGCCTGGGGCCTCGGCGGCTGGCTCCTGACACCGTTCCTCGGAAAAATCGGCATCGAAGCGATGCAGAAACTCCAGCAACGCGTCGCCGCCGAAATCGACACGACTTTCGCCAGCCACTATAGT
>DLYX01000073.1:2847-7024 GCA_003447545.1 Deltaproteobacteria bacterium
CGACTTTCGCCAGCCACTATAGTGCCGAGGTTTCTCTGGCGCAGGCGCTCTCGCCCGAGGCTATTGCCGACTACGGCATGCAGAAGACCGGTCATAAATACCTGATCAATCCATCGCTCTAGATCGGGTGGGCCGTGGGTCACAGACCCCCGGCCTGGTTCGGCTTGCGCCGGATGATCGCCGGTATTTCTCCGCCCTGCTTTATTGGCATAACGGCGCTCTCCTGTCAGAACGAACGTCAGGAAAGCAGAGCCGATGAAATTCCCGCAGCCGACAAAGGACGATGTGCAGACGGTCTATCGCGAAGAGACCGACAAGCCCCTGCCGGAGAAGCTCAACCCGCAGACGCGCTATGCATTTTTCTCGACGGTCGCCCGTGGGGGGAAATCGATTATTCAGTCCTGTCGTGATCTGCACCTCGGACGCGTGATCTGTCATAAATCGCTGCGCAAGGAATTGTGGGACGACCAGATCGAGCAACAACGGCTGCTCCGCGAAGCGCGCGTCACGGCGACGCTGCAGCACCCCAATACCATCCCCGTCTACGAACTGGGCCGGGACAATCGCGGCGGGATCTACTTCACCATGAAGCTGGTGCACGGCTACACCCTGCGCGAAGTTTTTGCCTACCGTGATCGCTATGATCTGGTCCAACTCGTCGAGGTTCTCATTCAGGTCGGACAAGCTCTGGACTACGCCCACAATCACGGCGTTGTTCATCGCGACATCAAGCCGGAGAATATTCTGGTCGGACCTTTCGGGGAAGTCCTGCTGCTGGACTGGGGCCTCGCTAAGGTCTGGGGGCGCGAGGATATCTCCGAGGAGCCGCCCGACGAACCCGAGAGCCTGATGGACCCACCCGATAGCTCGCTGACCGGACAGGGCGCTCTGCAGGGAACGGTTGCTTATATGTCCCCGGAGCAGATTCGCCGGGACCGCGGAATCGATGCCCGGACGGACGTCTACAGCCTGGGCGCGGTGCTCTATGAGCTGATCTCGGGGGAGCTCCCGTCGCCCGGCGATACGGTCGGAGAGGTGATCCGCAGTGTCGGCGAAGTCGCGGTAACGCCCCCGTCCGAGCGGTCCAGTCGCAACATCCCGAAACAACTCGAAGCCATCTGCATGACCTGCTTGCAAAAGAACCCCGCGGATCGCCACCGCAGCATGGCTGATTTGGTGCGCCTGCTCCAGGGCGGCTGGACTGCCTGACCAAGCATTCGGACACCGTCAGGGACCGCGCTCAGGGGATCGGACTCCTGCACGGCTCGTAGCTCGACGCAAAAGATTCTGGCGGGGGTCTGGTGCCGGAGTGCGACGCCCGGCACAAAAAAACGGGGCCGCTTGCGCGACCCCGTTCTCTCATTCCACGATCCGGACAACGAACGATTCAGGCGAGGCCTTCTTTCGTCGTCTTCACGATGGCTGCAGCCACCTTGTAGGGATCCGCGTTGGACGCCGGACGACGGTCTTCCAACCGACCCTTCCATCCGTCTTCGACCGTACCGATCGGAATACGGATCGAGGCACCACGGTCCGACACGCCGTAGCTGAACTGGTCGATGGACTGCGTCTCGTGAGCGCCCGTGAGGCGCTGATCATTCTCGGCACCGTAGACCGAGATATGACGCTCGATGTTCTTGCCGAACTCGTCACAAATCTTGGTGAAGACTCCTTCATCACCCAGATCACGCATCGCGCCATTGGAGAAGTTCGCGTGCATGCCGGAACCATTCCAATCCGTGTCGCCCAGAGGTTTCGGACGCCAGTTGATCGCATAGCCATAACGCTCGGCAACACGTTCGATCAGATAGCGAGCGACCCAAGTCTCGTCGCCGGCACGCTGGGCGCCCTTGGCAAATACCTGAAATTCCCACTGGCCTGCGGCCACTTCGCCGTTGATGCCTTCGACATTGATGCCGGCTTCGAGGCAGAGATCGAGATGCTCCTCGACGACTTCGCGACCGAAGGCATTTTTAGCGCCAACGGAGCAATAGTAAGGGCCCTGAGGGGCGGGATAGCCGCCCGCCGGGAAGCCCGGAGGCAGATCCGTGTCGGGATCCCAAAGGAAATATTCCTGCTCGAAACCGAACCAGAAGTCGGCGTCGCCGTCTTCGATCGTCGCGCGGCCGTTGGACTCATGGGGCGAGCCATCCGCGTTCAGAACTTCGGTCATCACGAGATAGGAATTCTTGCGGCCCGGATCCGGGAAGATGGCGACCGGCTTGAGCAGGCAATCCGAAGAGCTGCCGTCGGCCTGCAAGGTCGAGCTGCCATCGAAGGACCACATCGGGCATTCTTCGAGTGTGCCACCAAAATTTTCCCGGACCTGCGTCTTGCTGCGCAGGCTTTGGGTCGGCTTGTAGCCGTCCAGCCAGATGTACTCCAACTTTGTCTTCATCGCTCCGTTTGCTCCTCAACTAGAGTTGGTTGAACACGCCACCAGGGAAAGGATCCGCGAGGACAAAACTTGCCGTTTGTATCCTCGCCCTGCCTTTTCTGTGTGCAGTTCCGACCAATGATTTTGATTGTCCCTTTGGAGCAGCAACATCTGCGCCAGCCGGGTGATCGGAAATATAGGGGTTGGTGTGGAATTTTCAATCTCGAATGCAAAGCGAAGCGAGATGCGTGCTTATTTTTAAGGCATTGCAAGCTCAAGATTTAGGCAATCGGCTCCGCTCGACCAGAAAAGCGACACCCAGAAACGAGAGGAGAACGGGCAAGATATAAAAGCCGGGAGCCCCCCAATCCATTCCTCGCGGCCGGTAGATCTCCCCGGCCCAGAGACAGCTGCCGGCATAGCCGAAAAAGATCGCCGCGCCGCACACCGACCAGATCCCGAGGCGGATACCGGCAGGCGGCTCGCTCGACATCCTGTCGGAGCGCAAGCGCAATAAACCGGCCCATAAGGGAAAATCCCAAAGCAGAAGGAGCAAGGCAGCCAGCGTCATCGCCGTCACGACAATCGCTGTCGGAATCGCTCCGGTGCCCCAACACAGGACCAGAATCCCGCAGCAAACAGGCAGAAAGACCATCGCTCCCAGCGCCCCGAAAAATTGGGTCATCAACAGCAAGGCCGCGACGAGCTGGACGACGCCGACGAAGCGATAGAGCAGACCGGTCGCATGGAATGCGTGCAAAAAGTCGTGGAAAATTCCCAGATTCGCCGGATCGGTAAACGGTTGACCGATAATTTTTTTCAATCCTGAGGGAACAAAGGCGAACCCCAGAACGATCCGCAGCTGGACGACCAGATGCCACCAAAGCCGCGACCGATGCGCAGATGCCCATCCAGAGATCATTTTTCTGCCCCTCCCCCGGAAGGAAACCTGTTGACGGTCATGACCACACCCTACAGTATTTCCAGAGCACTCAAGGGGATTCACCACATGTTTTCAGATTCACTTCGTTGTATTTTTGCGTTTTCGCTCGTCCTCGGGCTGAGCATCGTCTTACCGAGCCCGGCCGCAGGTGCGCCGGACGCGAAGCTCTGCGCCTCCGGCAAGATGAACGCCGCGCGGAACTACGCCTCCTGCATCATGAAATTCGAAGTAAAGGCGCTGAAAAAAGACACAAACGCCGAATACCTTCGCTGCGAAGTCGCCCTGGCACGCGCCTGGTCGAGGCTGGAAAGACCTTGCGGCGAGGCCGCACTCACAGAGGGACTCACAGCCCCGGACGTCCTCGCGCTCGCCGATACCACTTCGCTCGCCCTGGCCTCTGCCGCCGGCGATGCGGCACCACTGATCGCGACCACACTTTGTACCGGTTCGAATGTTTTGGTGGATAACGGCAACTGCGTTCCTTCATCGGTACTCTGCGAAGGCGACGGCGTCGCGATTCAGGACGGCGAATGCGTCGCGATTGGCTCGCCGCAAGTCGGCTGCACCACGATTGCGAATATTCGCGCGAACGGAATACCGACTGAGGCCGCCTGCGTCGAGAACGTGCTGGTGACCGCCATTACCGACGATGGCTTTTATGCGCAGGACACAGCAGGCGGGACGCTCGCCGGGATCCGCGTGGTCGTAAGCGGTGGACAAATCGACGAACTGGGCATCAGCCCCGGGGATCTCGTCGACGTGAGCGGGATTTTTGATGAGTACGAGGACTGGGACCACCCGGAAACGCAGGCGCAAATCGAGGTCCCCAACGATGGCTCGGTATCGACGGTCGCGAG
>DLYX01000547.1 GCA_003447545.1 Deltaproteobacteria bacterium
CATCATTCCAACCCCACTTCTCCATCACACGGGGGGGTGGGGTTTTTTCTTCCGGCATGCCTTTGGCAGTGCCTTCGTCCTCCTGAAAGCCATGATAACAAGAACCCAAATCCTGCCCCTCGCCGCCGCCCTCGCTAGCCTCGCCCTCACCGCCGCACCTGCCGGTGCCACACTGATCGCGCAGTTCGACTTTGATGGGGGTCTAACCAATTCGGTCGGCGGCAGCAGCATCACCGCGGCGCATGTGGATGGCTCGGCTGGTGCCATCTCCTTTGCTACCAATGCCGGGAAGTTGACGCTTACCAACCCCAATGCGACCGCCAGCAATATTGATTATATCAGTACCAACTACACGCCGGGGGACAACGGCACCATCGCATTCCGCCATGAGGCAGAGGCGCTCTACAATTACAATTCGTTATTCACCAATTCCATCAACCCAGACGACTGGGAGATGTGGATTTATAGTGACGGGAGGGTGAGAGCCCGTGTCGAGAGCGACGGCCCAGTCACCACGACCGCAGCGGTCGGTGTAGAGGCTCACTATGCCTTTACTTGGGAAAGAAGCGGCACTTCTGTCACCGTGAATCTGTATAAGGATGGCACGCTGGTAGAAACTAAAACAGGCACTTGGCGGAATCCCGGCACCATGAGTTTTGGCGGCGGCAACGGCAATCATGGTGGCAGAGGGGTCTTTGATGATTTGCACATCTATGACACCGCGCTCAGCGCTGCGGAGGTGGCGGTAATCGCAACGCCGGGCCCGGACCTCACCGATCCGGAGCTGGCTTCCGTAAATCCGCTGAGTCCGGCAGACGACAGCACCGAGGTCCCGATCTCGGCAAACCTGGCGGTGACCTTCAATGAATCCGTCGTCTTCGGGACGGGCAGCATCACGATCCGGGAAAGTGTTGGTGACGGCCTCGTGGAATCCTTCGATGTGGAGACTTCGACCAAGCTTCTGCTGAGTGCCCGAACCGTCACAATCGACCCCACCAACGACCTGTCGTCGGGCATCGGCTACTACGTTGAGATTGACGCCAGTGCCGTGGATGACCTCGCCGGACACAGTTTCGCAGGCATCAGCGGTCCGACCACCTGGAACTTCACCGCCGATGCCACGAACCCCGTGGTAGGAACACTGGACACCCCAAGCAACGGGGCCACCGATGTTCCGGTCGACTCCAGCCTCGATCTTACCTTCAGCGAGGATGTCCAGATAGGCTCGGGCAATATCGTGATCCGCAGGTCAAGCGATAACTCCATCGTCGATACCATCAACGTGACCACAGGGGACGTGACGGTCAACGGAGCCCTGGTGAGTATTACACCTAACATTGTCCTGCCGGCCCAGACCGAACTTTACGTCGAGGTCGCTGCCGGAGTCTTTATCGACCTGTCTGGCAACAGCTTTGCGGGAATCAGCGGGTCGGGGACGTGGAGTTTCACCACCGGCGCGGCGCCCGTTCCCTTCCGCCTGACCATCGTTTCGAACGGTCCCGACTTCGACTTCAGCTGGACAAGCATGCCGGGGAAGGTGTATGACCTGCTCAGTAGCACCGACCTCAGCACCCCGTCCGATAGCTGGCCGGTCTACGACCCGGATGGAGCTGGTGGCAACGACCCGTATCTGAGAATCCCATCGGCTGGCGCCACCACCACTCTGACCTCCGTTCCGACCGACGGCCCGCGCCGCTTTTTCGTGATGCGCGAGAAAAAACAGGTGTTGGTCGAGGCTCACCGTGGATACTCGCAGATCGCGCCAGAGAACACTGTCGCCGCCATCAATGCCGCCTTCCCCAGCGCTGATCTCGTGGAGTTTGATGTTCGCATTACCTCTGATGGAGAACTGGTTCTGATGCACGACGGCACAGTGAACCGCACGACGGATGGTTCAGGATCGACGTCTTCTCTAACACTCGCCCAGATCCAGCTTCTGGATGCAGGATCGTGGTTCTCGCCAGCATTCGTTGGTGAGCCGGTGCCCACAATGACCGAGGCCATCAACGCCTGTCTGGCGAAGGGCATGGTGCCACTGATCGAGCGTAAGGCGGGAGCTGCAGCGGACTATCACGCCGAGTTCGTCGCCCAAGGATTCACGCCCGGTCAGTTCCGGGTCATTTCCTTTGATATCAATTTCCTCGCTGCTCTCGATGCTCTGAATCCCGACTATCGGCTAGGGCTTCTCAGTGGCGGAACGATCACCCAAGCCGTGATCGATAATCTCAAGTCCAAGGGGGTCGACTTCCTTGACTGGGGTCATGGATCCGTCGATCAGGCCGCCGTCGATCTGGTTCATGCGAATGGCATGGAGTTGCACGTCTACACGGTGAACGATTCCACCCGGATGCAACAGCTGATCGACATCGGAGTCGATGGGATCACGACCGACAACCCCGTCTTGTTGCGCTCGCTACTTCCGTAGATGCTTTGCACGATCCTCGTCTGCACGTTCGCGGCGATGATTCTTTTGGCGTTTACCTGGAAGATGAAGCCGCGCGCCTGACACCGCCCAAAGATCCAGAAGCTGACGAAATAAACCGGATCTCAACGGGCAAGTTGAATGGATGTCCGTGATTTTTCTTCCCCTTAAATAAAGTCAGACTACACTGAGTTATCCTATCAATCGTAGGGATAATTTATCATGGATTTACTAAGAATAGCACAGTTTGTCAGGCAAACGCGAAAACAACAGAACATGACGGTTGAAGCGCTCGCTGAAAAATCAGGCTTCAGCAAGACCTATATTTCCAGATTGGAGAACTTCCGCATCACGCCATCGATAAAATCCTTGAGTAAAGTAGCGGACGCCCTGGGCATACAAATGTCCGCATTTTTTGAAACAACCACAGAGCCCATTCAATATCTAACCGGGCACCTGGACGAGGGTGAGGAAATCCAGCGCAACGGCAGCAAATACGGGATGAAGTATCATTCCCTGGCATTCAGTAAGCCTGAGCGCAAACTCGACCCGTTCGTCATTGAGTATTTTCGAAACGACGAGCAACGCGGTTTCCTCGCTCATGACAGCGAAGAGTTTTTTATCCTGCTAGAGGGAGAGCTTGAGTTCTTTGTTTACGATGATGACCACTCTACGTCCATGGGGCCGCAACAAACGTTTTACCTGTCTGAAGGCATTCCGCATCGCGTTCAACTCGCCAAAGGCTGCGACTACGCCAAGGCCTTGATCGTCTATGATAAGGCGGAAAGCCCGGTGGAGTCTTAGCCGCTTGGTGGCGATGTTCGATGCCTGATGCCTGACGCCTGATGCGGCCTCAACCAGCCACCGGCCTTGTCGGGGTGCCTACGGCAGAACCAAGAACGAGGAACACCTCGCCCGCTTTTAATCCGGACTTCTCCGCCATGGTTTCAGCGAGGCCGTAGCTCCCAAACTCCTAATACCGCTTGCGGTTTTAAGCATGAGAGCAGACACACAAAAAAAGTTTACTTTTATGTTTACACATACGAATTCGTATATTACCCATTACCTCATCAAGTTAACAAATAAGTAACTTTCAATAGCTGACAGGCAAATCATGCCACCCCCCTTTTTTTCTCCCCCTCTCCGATCTCCTCAACAACGTCCTCAGGGACACAACTACAAATACATATACGAATATGAAAACAAACAAACTATTAATGGCGAGCTCTCTGGCTTGTGTAATGGCCGGTAGCTCGCACGCGGGTTTGGTCGCGCACTATGAGTTTAATGGAGATCTCACTGATTCTTCGGGCAACGGCAACACTGCTACGCTAGTTGATGGATCTGGAGGCTCCTCGACGAACACAGGTGGGAAGTTAACGCTCATTCACGCGACTAACGCTGGCAACAATACTGAATATGTTAACACCGGCGTCACCCCGTCGACTACTGCTGGAACCATTGCGTTCTTTTATACGAATACGGGTATTGGCGGTAATCACTACAACTATAATAGTACATACAGCAATGCTGCAAATGGCGACGACTGGGAAATGTGGACATACTCTGACGGCAGGGTAAGGTCACGCATCGAGTCTGGTACCCAATCCGAGCTACAATCTCCTACGATACCCAACGCGGTAATCGGTCAAGAGTATCACTACGCCTTTACTTGGGTAGATACGGCCGGAACAGTCACCTATAAGGGATACGTAGATGGCGTGCTAATTACGACCGACACAGGTGGCCAAGCTCCTTCTGTGGGTGCCTTGTATATTGGTGGAGGCAACGGGAATCAGGGTGCCAACGGAATCTATGGGGACTTCCGCATCTATGATAACACGCTAAACGATGCGGCGGTTGCGGCGTTGGCGGTTCCCGAGCCTTCCACCACCGCCCTTCTCGGCCTCGGTGGACTCGCACTCATCCTCCGTCGCCGCAAGTAATCCGGCCTCGGAAAACCAATCATCATTCCAACCCCACTTCTCCA
>DLYX01000097.1 GCA_003447545.1 Deltaproteobacteria bacterium
AGATCCGGAAGATCCGGAAGATCCCGAAGAAGACCCCGATACCGATGGCGATGGATGGGACGATGCGAACGATAATTGCCCCACGGTTGCGAACCCCGAGCAGGTCGATACCGATGATGACGGCAAGGGTGACCTCTGTGATGTCTGTCCGGAACAAAGCGGCATGAATGAGGATGGTACCTGCGGTGATTTCACCGGATCCGTCCGGATCTCGCGTCGCAAGAATGGCGTCACGACATTGACTCTTCGCGCGCAGCTTCCTCTGCTGGCGGATGCTCGCAAGTTAGGTGCGGTTTCTGTCCAGATCGAGGGAAATTCAGAGGTCTATGAATTGGCTTTGGATCCTGGTGCGATGGCCCCGAACAGCCGGGGCACAAGGGCGCATTATCGTCGCTCGAAGACCCGTGTGTCGGTTCGCCAATGGCGCAAGTCCTCAAGTATTTTGAGTGTGCGTCTGAATTCGCGGGATCTGCAGTACCTGATGGATGATGAGTTGACCGTCGGGCTTCAGATTGGCGGCGAAACCTTGGTGGCCAATATGAATTGTCGCACTCGTTATCCGGAAGGCCGCACCGTGACACGTTGCGACGCCGATTGAGGCCGTTGAGAGGTTCGTCCGTGCGAACTTCCGAAACTTCAGGAGAAGCCGGCCGGGGATTCCCCCGGCCGGCTTTTTCGTTCGGGGGAAAAGGCCCTTAATTGAGAGCTGTACCGGCCGCGGGACTTGCTGTCGGAACAGCGCTCGGTGCGGGACCGGGGCTCGCGCTCGGTGGCGTGGGCAAGGTTGGAAGAGTTTTCTCAGGCGGCGGTGGTGTCGTCCCGGTGGGGACGATCTTCGGTGCCGGCACGCCGCTTAAAGCTTCGAAGCGGGCGGAGAGGCTGAGGAAGCGCGACTCCAGCCGGCTATCCATCTGGGTGGCTTCGCCAAGCCGTCCCCTTAGCCATTGACGTTCCTGATCGGCTTCACGCAAGGAGGCTTCGAGCTCTCGTACCCGAGGGCTGGCCCCGACAAAATAGTCTCCGCCGCCGGCGGTGATCAAAAAGGCAGAGGCTCCCCCGATTCCGAGAATCAGGCCCAGAAGCAGTCCGATCAGAAATTTGGTCATTCGGTTTCGTCCTTTCGCAGCGAGGTCACCCAATGGGTTCCCCCCGGTTGGAATCCTGTTGCGGCAATCGCGCTGGAGAGTGCCGGGTCGTCGGTGGCGCAGTCGATGGCAACACAGCCGCGTCGACGGGCGCGGTCGAGCGCCAGAGCGAGGAGCTTCGCACGCACCTCATCGGCCAGACTTCCCGTTTCCGTTGTATTCAAGCTGTCAATCGTGGCTGTGAGCCCACCGTGTTGCAGGCTGCGACGATAGAGAATGGCGACGCATCCATTGATCTCGCCGTCGGCATTATGAATATACACATCAGCGACCAAGGTCTTGAGCAGTCGCCTCAGGGCGCGTACGCGTCCCGCGATCGGCCCGGAAGTGAGCGGAATCAGGGCATGAATGTCCTCCCGGCGAGCCCGGCGCAAACCAGCTCTCTTCCGCGATGCATGCACGACCGGGTCCACCCGGGTAGATGTATCATAAGGATTCCCTGACAGTTAGCGCTGCCGAGGTCGGTTGACTTGGCAATGGGTGCATCACTATCGTGCAATCGAGGCCGGAGACTTGCGCATGGCAAAAAAAGATAAAGATTCGGCCAAGCCGAAAATCACGATTCTCCCGGGGCGGGGCGTTTCCCAGACAATCAATTATCTTCTCGAGGACCGAGATGATCTGGAATGGTTGGTGGCTGTAGGCCGGAACAAAAACGGAGAGATCTTCTTCTACGACACCGGCGGCGATATCGTCGAGGATCTCGGCACACTTGATTACTTAAAGCAGCGAATCCTGCGCGCACATTTCGGGGACGAGCCCGAGTAGTTCAGGCCTCTTCGTCGAGGGAGGGCCATTGGGCAAAAACCTTTCCGGCGTGGTTGATCAGGGGCACTCGAAACAGGGCTTTCCCATAAGCCGGTCCGCCGACACAGGCACCGGTGTCGGGCTGGAAGAGGGCCCCGTGCGTCGGACAGAGAATGAACTCGCCGTCCTCTGTGAGGAATTGGTTCTCCACCCAGTCCATGGTCATGGGGATATGGCGACACCGATTGACGAAGGCTTGCAAATCGCCTCGCCACCGGACGACGAAGCACGGGAGTCGCTCCTCGCCGTCCACCAAGGCGAACGTTTTGGATTCACCATCCGCAAGTTCGTCGCTGTTGAGAATGAAGAGTCCCTTTTTTGGGAAGGTGGCCATCCGAAGAGTCTAGGGATGCTTCGGGGGTTTCGCGAGGGTGAGCAGCCAGGCCGTGATGTTGGCGCGGTCACTGGCGCTGAGGCTGATGCCGCCATTGGGTGGCATCCCGCCGGGGTATTGGTTCGTGCCGCGATGCCCGTTTTCGATAAATTTATCGATCGCCTCGGCCTTGCCGGCCCTGATCAGCGGAGCCGATCGGAGGTCCATTCCCATCCCGGCCATCCCCTGAGCCTCGAGTCCATGGCATTGGACGCAGATTGATTTTTGGAATTTGGTCTTTCCGGCCGCGCATCCGGGGCTCCGGCAGCCGGGTTGGGTTGCAGCAAGGAAAGCGAAAGGAATCCGAGCCATCCAAGAAATTTGATCAACTGCAAATCACACCTCCCATGTTTCTTGTTCTCTTTTCACGGCGGGCGAGGAAACTCTAGCGACAACCGGGCGCCTCCTATAAACAGACCCCATGGCCGGATATTGGTACGAACGCCTGACCGCGTTGGATTCATCTTTTTTGATGTTGGAAAAGCCGCATGCCCCCTTGCATGTGGCCTCTACCCTTTTGTTCGAGTCGGAAGCTCTGCGTCGGCCTGATGGTGGGATTGATGCGGATCTGATTCGGAACCACGTCGCTGCCGAAATTCATCGGATTCCGCGCTACCGGCAGAAACTCCAATGGGTTCCGATGTCGATGCGCCCGGTCTGGGTCGACGATGATCGATTTCGTCTCGATTATCATGTCCGACATACGGCACTGCCAAAACCGGGGACCGAGGAGCAGCTGCGACTCCTTTCCGCACGGATCATGGAGCAACCACTCGACCTGTCCCGGCCGCTCTGGGAGACCTGGATCGTCGAAGGATTGGAGGGCGATCGGTTTGCGCTGATTTCCAAGGTTCATCACTGCATGATCGATGGCGTGTCGGGCGCCGAGTTGCTCAAAATTCTTCTCAGCATCACGCCGGAAGTCCCCGAGCCCAAACCGGCTCGGTTCTTTCCCCGTCGGGCGCCGTCCCCGTTCCAGCTCTGGCGGGACGAGGGGGCACGCCGGCTTTCCCTCCCGATCGATCTGGTGCGGGATGTGGGAGCTTTTTTTCGCGAAGCCGAAGACCGTCGTCGAGAAGTGCTCTCCCATTTTCGGGCTGCTGCTGATTTCGTCGGTTCAAGCATGCACCGAGCCTCCCCGACGCCGCTGAACGCACCCGTGAGCCCGCACCGGCGATTCGATTGGTTGACGATGGACTTCAAGGAGTTGCGCGATATTCGCCGGACGCTGGGAGGCAGCGCCAATGATCTTGTACTGACGATCGTGACAGGTGCTGTTCAGCGCTTTATGGAGCATCGGCAGGTAAGTCCGAGCGCGATCGATTTTCGCGTGATGGCACCCGTCAGCGTCCGACGCCGGGAAGACCAGGAAGCTCTCGGAAATCAGGTGTCGGCCTGGTTGATCGATCTCCCGATCGCCGAGGAGGACCCTCGCGAGCAGATCCGTCAGATCAAGCGCAAGACCAATGAACTCAAGCGCAGCAAGCAGGCAGTCGGTGCGACGGTCCTTTCGGATGCGGCCGAGTGGGGGTCTTCTACCTTGCTGGCTCTCGGGGCGCGGAATAGCTCGC
>DLYX01000517.1 GCA_003447545.1 Deltaproteobacteria bacterium
ACGCGGCCAGAATGGGTGGCAGGACGCCGCTCTTACCGAGGCTCATGGTGAGGGCGAGCACGATCCAGTAGGAGAAGCCCACGAGCATGGCGATGCCGGTATTGGCGGCGAGGCTGGAGTTCCGGCTGTGCCGGGACGCCAGCGGGATTCCGATCAGGCACATGACGAAGCCGGTAAAGGGGATGGCCGTTTTCATCCAGAGCTCGACTTGCATCCGGGTTGTGTCGATCCCCTTGGCCCCCAGTTCCCGGATGGCATTCGCCAATTCCTCAAATGTCTGATCGTCAGCATTCCGCGCGACTGCATTGAAATCCTCTGGCGACTCGGAGAGCTGGAGGGCGCGCGGGCCCAAAGCTTGCGTTCGGACCCCGCCGTCGCGTTGGAAGGATATCAAGGACCCCTCCTCGGTCATCCAGCGGCCGCCGCTCCACCAGGCCAACGGTGCCGTATGGATTCGGAGGAGGCGGAATTCGCTGTCGATTTCATAAATTGTGATTCCGGTGACGAGCTGGCCGGTGGCGTCCACTTTCTGGATATTCGTGATGCCGGTTTCGTGATGGTACCAGAGCCCGTTGCGCCCAAGGTGCGTGCGCTGCACTTTCCCCTTGATCTCGACGTTTTCGATGATGGCAGTTCGCGCTGTGGCTGCCGGGACGACAAACTCGTTCCACGCGAGCGTGGCGAGAGACAGGCAGAAGCAGAGCAGGGCAATCGGAGCCGCAATCTGCCAGAGGCTGATGCCGCCGGCCCGCATGGCCATCAGCTCGGCATTCTTGGCGAGTGTCCCGAGGCCGAAGAGCGTGGCTGCGAGGATGGCGACCGGGATCATTTGAGTCACGATCAGAGGTATTTTCAACAGAAAATACTCCACCATCAGTCCTGCCGGCGGTGAATGTTTCAGGAAGCGCGGCAGGCGCTCGAAGAAGTCAACGGTCAGGTAGAGAACGACGAAGAACCCGAGCGCAATTCCGAGAGCACGGAGAAATTCTCCGACCACGTATCGAGATATCGTGGGGAGCAGTCCGAACCACCTCACGCGCCGCCCCCATTCTTTCTTCCGCGATCGAGCCGCTGGCGTAGCTGGTCTATCAGGCTACCGGAATTACGGACATTTTCCTGAGCGGCGCGTCGGAAGAGGATGGCTCCGGTCAGGCCCAAAAGGGCATTTGGCATCCAGATGGCGGCGACGATCGGCACGCGTCCGTTTTGCGCCAGAGCTTCGGCCGAACCCAGAAGCAGGTAGTAGACCAGTATGACTCCCAGACTCACGGCCATCCCTCGGGACCGTACGGCACGAACCGGCTGGAGTCCCAGAGGAATTCCCAGCAAAGCAAAAATGAGTGCCGCACAGGGAACGGCAAGACGTCTCTGGAATTCGACTCTTTCTCGAATAGCGGGATCACCAGCCGCTTGCTGGGTGCGAATTCGTTCGCGAAGTTTTGCCAGGGGCATCTCGTTGGCGGCAATCTGGCGGGACGGCAGATTGCCCAAGGCTTCCCCAAGGTCCAGCAGGACATCGTAAATTTTGAAATCGGTCCGTTCGTAGGTTTGCCGTTTGGGGGCATTGGTAAAGATCGTGCCGTCGAAAAGGCGCAGGTTCAACGTTTGTGCGGCTTGGTCGGCGACGATTTCCCCTCTTTGCGCGATCACCGTGTTTGCGGCGCCGCCCTCGCGATGATCCGAGATCAGAATGCGCTTGAGTTGGGTGCCGGGGGGTTCAATTTCCTCACTATAGATCACCAGCCCGGCGAAGTCGTCGTTGAAGACCTGCTCTTTCAGCCCGGCGGTCGCTCGCGTTCGGGCCAGTTCGAAAATTCCTGCCTTCAGGGCTGCGTTTCCCCAGGGGCGTGCATGGAGAGAGAGCATGAACGAACCCGCGCAAACTATCAGGGCAAGGGCGACGATTGGCTGAGCAATCTGGTAGAGACTGACACCGGAGGCGCGCATCGCTATGATTTCACTGTCGGACGAGAGACGCCCGACAGCCAGAATCACGCCCAGCAGCAGGGCCATGGGTACCGTTACCTCCAGGAACGCAGGTAGGATGTACGAGAACAGAAGCAGGATCTGCTCGAAAGGTACCCCCCGGTTGACGATCAGCTCCACCAGCCTCATGATCCTCGCGATCAGGAGAATGAAGGTGAAAAGAGCAAGGCCTCCGCTGAACGGAGCCAGAACCTCAAAGAGGATATAGCGGTGAAACGTTCGCCCCATGGCGCCCGGAAAAATGTAACGGTAGGAAGCGCCCGTGTAAATCGCCCGCGCCCAGATCGCGCGGGAAGTTATCTCGCCTGCGGCTGGCACGCCGCGGCTGCTTTTCTCGAGAGTCGGCCTGACGCGGTGCGCCATGCTTATTTTCAGGCGCCGCCTTCGGGGGAGATGGCGACGCGCCTCGAGCGAGCCGGGCTCCGGGCCGAGTTGCTCGATGCAGCCGCGCTGGACGCAATTTCCGGGGGGGTCACCCACCAAGGCATTATTCTGGCGGGTCGTCCCCCTGAAATGAGGCCCCTGGCCGAACTCCTCACGGCAAAGCCCAAGCTTTTACTGGCTCTCGACGGGGTCACCGACCCCCGCAATGTGGGTGCGATCGCCCGGAGTGCGGAAGCGGCGGGTTTTGGGGGGCTGATTCTGACGAGGGACCGTTCGCCGGATATGACGCCCGCGTTGGTGAAAACCGCGGCCGGCGCTACGGAATATTTGCCTTTCTGCCGGGTTGCGAACCTGGTCCGAGCGCTACAATCCCTGCAAAAAGAGGGTTTCTGGCGGATGGGGCTGGATGCGGATGGAGATCGGGATGTTCTCGATCCGGCGAGTTTGCCCGGTTTGCCTGCCGTTTTGGTCGCGGGGGCAGAGGGGAAGGGGCTTCGCCCTCTGGTTCTTCGCAATCTCGACTGCCTTCTGCAGATCCCTCTTGCGGGGCGCACGGCGTCCCTGAACGTGTCTGTCGCCAGCGGCCTGGGCATCTTCGCTCTCGCGAGACTGCTCAAAGACCAAACTTGACACTGTTTGCCGCAATGGTATCAAGATTCGCTTGACTATCCCTTCCCGAGGGAGCGCAGCCCTCGGGGTGCGTTCAACTCGCGTTCCGGGATGTTGTTTTTGGTTTTTTCGTAGTTTTATCAGACAGATGGAGCGTTAAGGGACGGAGCGCATGGGGCTGTTGGGCCGATGTGGCTCAATTGGTAGAGCGACTGATTTGTAATCAGTAGGTCATGGGTTCGATTCCTGTCAGCGGCACCATTTCTAAGGTATTAAAATAATGCAAGTAAAACTAATTTCACATTCAACACCAATAAGACAATCATTATCACTAGATTTACAAGATTTAATTGCATATTGTGCTCGTGTATCTAAT
>DLYX01000054.1 GCA_003447545.1 Deltaproteobacteria bacterium
CACCCTCGACTCGAAGATGCCGGCCATGGCAAATGGCTGTCGGTCCCGGCGCCGCATCAACTGCGGAACCTTTGCGCCAGCGGCCTTCTGCCACTCATAAAACCCGTCGGCTGGAAATAGACACCGATGCTCCCGAAACGCAGCCCGGAAAGAGGGTTTTTCCGCTACCGTTTCCGAGCGCGCATTGATCAGGCGCGCAGAGCTGTCTTCTGTCGGACGCCATCGGGGAAGCAGGCCCCACAGCATGAAATCGACCGATCGCCCCGAAGACGGACTCTGCCAAACAGCGGGAACCTGAGTTCCCGGTGCGATATTATAACGGGCTGTCCACGATACTTCGGGGATCATGACCCCAAAAGCCTGCGCCAGAAGATCGCCCGGCGAGGTAAGCAGATAGCGGCCACACATCAGGTGGTCGAGGCTCCGGTCGCCCCACCCATCTCCAATGCCGTCGCCTTGGCCCAACGGTAGTCGGGCTTGCCGCTGGGCGAGCGGACGATTTGTGCCACAAAATGAATCTCGCGCGGGACCTTGTAGCCCGCGATCTTGGTCCGACAGGCCTCCTGAACGGACGTCAATTCCGGTTGGCAACCCTCGCGAGGCTGCACGACTGCGCAAACTCGCTCGCCCCACCGCTCATCGGGCACCCCTACGATGGTGCAATCAAAGACTTCGGGATGACTTTTGACCGCAGATTCGACCTCCTCGGGAAAGATTTTCTCGCCACCCGAGTTGATCGAAACCGACCCTCGTCCCAGAAGCGTGATGCTCTCGTCGGCCTCCACCTGCGCAAAATCGCCTGGCATCGCGTAGCGCTTGCCGTGGAAAGTCTTGAAAGTCTCGGCCGTTTTCACAGGATCGTTGTAGTAACCGACCGGGATATCGCCGCCGCGGGCCAGTTTGCCGATTTCGCCCGACCCCGGCTTTACGGGGTGGCCCTCTTCGTTGAGCACCTCTGTGGCGCCGAGCTTTCGCACCCGGGGCCCGCCTTGCATCGCGGTCTTTCCCTTTTCGACAAAGATCATCCCGTTGTTACCGCTCTCGGAGGAGCCGATGGCATCGATCATCATCAGATTGGGAAAATGCTCGAAAAACTCGTCTTTCACCGACGGGGAGAATGTGGCCGCGCTGCTGGTCAACAAAAAGAAGCTCGAAAGATCCCGGTTGTGATCGGCCGCCAACGCCTCGACCATCGGGCGCCCCATCGCGTCTCCGGTAATCATCATGGAATTGATCCCCTGGGACTCGACCAGATCCCACACCAAATCCGGTGAAAACTTCGGGATCAGAATTACTTTATTGCCGACAAAGCTCTGGCTCATGCAGGCCCATTGGGTCGCCCCATGCATCAAGGGCGCGATCGGCAGAAAGACCATCGGGGTATCGCCGGCTTTCGCCACCATATCTTCGGGCTTCTCGATACGTTCCCCTGTGTTGGGGTCGATCCCGCCGCCGAGCGCGAAGATTACATCTTCGTGACGCCAGACGACGCCCTTCGGCATGCCGGTCGTGCCGCCGGTGTAGAGAATGTAGCGATCATCGGGCGAGCGCGTTTCGAAGTCCCTCTCAGGGTGGCTGCTCTCCATCGCGGCCTCAAAATCCTGCGCTTCCAGACCCGAGGGGTCTGCGGCGGACCCGTCTTCGATACAAATCAGAGGGCCGACATCCGGCATGGAATCCTGTACGCTGGCGACCAAGGGCGCGAACTCTCGGGCATAGATAAGACCCTTGAGGTCGGCGTTGCCCACAATATAGCGCAGTTCGTCCTCGACGTAGCGGTAGTTGATATTGATCCAGACCGCCCGGATCTTGAAGATCGCCCACAAGGATTCGATCCATTCCACCGAGTTGTAGCCATAGATGCCGACATGGTCGCCGGGCTTGATGCCGGCTTTCTGCAACACATGCGCCAATCGATTGGCCCGAGCTTCCATCTCGGCGTAGGTGCGGGACTTGCCCTCGCAGAGAAGATATTCCCTGTCCCCAAAGTGGTCGACCGCGTTTTCGAACAGATCCGCCAGATTCATTTGCATGGCCATATACAACCGTTCCGGGCGCCGACCCTCAAGCGAAAAAGGCCCAAAAAAAGCGGAAGACGCCTGAGGCGCCTTCCGCTTTCCCGAATGGAGCAGATGGGATTTGAACCCACGACCCCCACGTTGCGAACGTGATGCTCTCCCAACTGAGCTACTGCCCCGGAAAACGGCCCCAAAAAGAGCCGCAATGGTTGGATCTACCAACGGGTAGCCCCTGCTTCAACCTCTACGCGAAGCGCACCCGCACCTCACCGTCAATCTCCGGTAACCTCCGGGGCCAGCAACGCCTCCTAAACCAGGTCTTGCAGGCGAGTCGCCAGCGCTTCGATCCGGGGGCATGCTACGCCTGCTTGCCGCGCCGCAGCCAGGGGCCGTCGGTAGATCGCCTCGAGTTCGAGAGGCCGGCTCTCCCGACGGTCGATCAGCATGCTGGGCAAATAGGCTCCCATCCGGATGGTATCCGCGCGCATGCTCGCCGCGAATTCAGGCGCGATCTCGGCCCCGCAGGCCTCCGCTGCCCGAAGAACTTCGGCCATCAAAACGGCAACTTCGTCGGCGAGGTCAGGACGCCCCATGATGCCGTCGGTAGGCAAATCGTGCGCGGTACAGAGCCCGTTATAAGGAATATTCCAGACGAGCTTCTTCCATCGGGCGGTATTCAGATCTTCCTCCAGGACAACAGGAATTCCTGCCGCCTCGAAGTCAGCGCCGATCGCCTTCATTTCAGCCGTCACTCCGGCCGAAGAGCCCGTGGTAGAAAAGGCGCCGAACCGAACTTGGCCATAATCGATGTGGCGGATATGCCCGGGGCCTATTTTATTGGAACACAGAAACGACAAGCCCCCAAGGACCGGATTGCCCGGCACCAGCGCCGCGACCTCGGCCTCCACGCCGAGACCGTTCTGCATGACCACGACAGCCGCCCCCGAGCCCACCGCCGGAGGCAGGAGATCGACCAA
>DLYX01000643.1 GCA_003447545.1 Deltaproteobacteria bacterium
GTTGCAGGTTCGAATCCTGCCTGGCCTGTTGCAGATCAATCAGGCTGTGGCGACCGGATCGAAGAAATTTAAAATGGCAAAGGCTTCCAAAAAAGAATCGAATCAAACCAGCGCAGGACAGGCTGGAGTTGCGGGCGGAGTCACAACGATCGTCCCCAGGTCCATCCAATTCCTTCGCGAAGCTTGGTACGAGCTCGCCAAAGTCCACTTTCCCACGCGGAAAGAGACCTATCAGGCAACGGCTGTGGTTTTGGCGGTTGTCGTGATTTCGGCCACTTTCCTCGGGCTGGTGGACTTCGCTCTTTCCTACGTCATGCAGCTGTTCATGGGGACGGCCTGATGACGCGTCGCTATTTCACCAGAGCCATCACGGCTGTCGAAAGGAGGGTCTGATGTCGAATGACACCGTAGCGGATGAAGTTCCGGCCAAGCCCCGGTCCTATTGGTACGTCGTGCATACCTATTCGGGTTATGAGGCGAAGGTGAAGGTCTCGATGGACGAGCGCAAGCGCAACGAGATCACCCGCAAGGAAGCCGAGATCGAGATCCTCAAGGCGAAGGATACCCTGAGCTCTCGAGACGAATACGCTCTTCAGGAAGCCGAAGTTGCCGTGGAGCAGCTCAAATCCTTTTTCGAGGTTCTCGTGCCGGCCGAGAAGGTTGTGGAGTTGGTCAAGGGCCAGCGACGGACTTCGACACGGAAATTTTTCCCGGGTTACGTTCTCGTGCACGTCGGCGACCTGGGGGACTTCCTAAAGGGCTTCATCCGAGCGACGCCTCGCGTCACCGGATTTGTCGGGGGCACGGATGACCCTCCGGCCATCAGCGAAGCCGAGGTTCTCGAGATTACCCAGCAAATGGAAGAGGGTTCTGCGAAGCCGAAGGATCTTTTCGCAATCGGCGACAAGGTAAAGGTCATCGATGGTCCCTTCCAGGACTTCAACGGAGAAGTCGAAGAAGTGAAGCCCGAAAAAGGCAAGCTCAAAGTTCTCATCAGCATCTTCGGGCGGTCGACTCCGGTCGAGCTCGAGTATGTTCAGGTGGAAAAGGGCTGACCCCGTTCGGTCAAGCTCCAGAATTGTAGAGGAAACCAAGTGGCAAAGAAGGTCATAGGCGAAATCAAGCTCCAGATCCCTGCGGGAAAGGCGAACCCGAGTCCTCCTGTCGGACCGGCTCTCGGCCAGCGCGGCGTCAATATCATGGAGTTCTGCAAGGCTTTCAACGCCGATACGCAGCAGCAGTCCGGGCTGATCATTCCGGTGATCATCACGGTCTACGCCGACCGTTCGTTCACCTATATTCTCAAGACGCCTCCAGCCTCTGTGCTTCTGAAGAAGGCAGCCAAGCTGAAAAAGGCGTCGAGCGAACCTCGCCGTACAATCGCTGGCAGCGTGACCCAGGCTCAAGTTCGTGAAATCGCCGAGACCAAAATGAAGGATCTCAACGCAAATACCCTCGACGCGGCCGAGAACATTATCGCCGGAACGGCCCGAAGCATGGGCATCTCCGTCGAAGGCTGAGAGAGACGAAAGAAAGCAGAATCATGGCACGGCTCAGCAAAAGAATGACCAATGCTCGCGGCAAAGTTGAAGCAGGACGCCGCTATTCCATCGAGGACGCCATCGGCGTTGCACTCGAGGCAGATGCCCCGAAATTCGACGAGACTGTCGAATTGGCGGTTCGTCTCGGCGTCGACCCCCGACAGGCCGATCAGAATGTACGCGGAACCTGCCTTCTGCCCCATGGCACCGGAAAGTCCGTTCGGGTTCTGGTTTTCGCCAAGGGCGAGAAGCTGGCCGAAGCAGAATCTGCTGGTGCTGATTTCGCGGGCGGCGAGGAACTGGCCCAGCGGATCACCAGCGAGGGATGGCTCGACTTTGACAAGGTGATCGCGACCCCGGACATGATGGCCGTCGTGGGCCGTCTCGGGAAGGTCCTCGGGCCACGAGGCTTGATGCCGAACCCGAAGGTCGGAACGGTAACCATGGATGTCACCCGCGCCGTGGAAGAATTGAAGGCGGGTAAAGTGGAATACCGGGTCGAAAAAGCGGGCATCGTGCATGTCCCGATCGGCCGTCGTTCCTTCGGCACCGAGAAGTTGGTCGACAATGCCAACGAAGTGATTTCGAGCCTGGTCAGAGCCAAGCCCTCGACCGCAAAGGGAACCTATATGCGTTCCGTGGCTATTTCGACAACGATGGGCCCCGGAGTTGCGGTGGACCCATCCACAGCAGCCGCGACGGCTGCTTGAGAAGAGACGGAGAACCTTCAGGTGAATCTGCAAGAAAAAACAGAAGCCGTCGATAGTTTGCGGGATCGTTTCGCGCGGGCGAGTGTTGCCCTGCTGGCCGAGCCGCATGGTTTGACCGTTGCCGAGGTCACCGACCTGCGCAACAAGGTGCGAGCGATCGATGGCGAGTACAAGGTCGCCAAGAATAGCCTGGCCAAGCGAGCGGTCGAAGATACGGATTTCGCTGATTTCGGCGAACAGATGAAGGGGCAGACAGCCCTCGTCTTCGGGTATGGCGATCCGATCGCCGTGCTCAAGGAAATTGTTGACTACACGAAGGAAAACGAAGAAAAGCTCGACGTCCGTGCCGCGATCCTCGATGGGGACTTGTACGACGAAGCGGGCGTAAAGAAGCTTTCGAAACTGGGGAGTCTGGACGAAGTCCGCGCGAAGTTCCTCAGTTTACTTACGACGCCGGGCACCCAGCTCGT
>DLYX01000516.1 GCA_003447545.1 Deltaproteobacteria bacterium
CTGGATCTGTTGGTCCAGATCGAGTACCGATTCCCTAGGTTGGAACGCGAGACTGGGGAGGAGGTCCGATGATCCGTCGGTTGGCGATTGTAAACCGCGGCGAGGCGGCCGTGCGCTGTTTGCGGACTGTCCGTGCCTGGTCGGGGAGGACGGGGCAATCGCTATCTTCGGTCGCCCTTTTTACGGATGCTGAACGAGACGCTCCTTTTGTCCGTCAGGCGGATGTTGCTGTCGAATTGGCTTCGCCCTCGACACCGGTGGGGTCTTATCTCGATCACGATGGCTTGATCGCCGCGATTCAGGCGGCGGAGGCCGACGCTGTTTGGCCCGGTTGGGGTTTTGTCTCGGAGGATGCAGACTTCGTCGACCGCCTCGAAGCCGAAGGGCTGACTTTTCTCGGCCCTCGTGCAGCGACCATGCGACGTTTGGGCGACAAGATCGCGGCCAAGCAATTGGCGGAATCCGCGGGCGTCTCGATCGCTGCCTGGAACGGTGGCGTCCTGAAGGGCCCGGAGGAGGCTCGCAACGTGGCTTCCCGGATCGGGTTTCCCGTGGCGATCAAGGCGTCAGCAGGTGGCGGCGGTCGCGGGATTCGCATGGTCCATTCCGATCAGGATATCGAGGAAGCCTACCGCTCTGCAGCGTCCGAGGCCGAGGCGGCTTTTGGTGACGGAAGACTTTTTATCGAGGCTTGCATCACAAATGGGCGGCATATCGAGGTCCAGATCGCCGGCGATCATTTCGGCAATATCTTTGCTTTGGGGTGTCGCGACTGTTCGGTGCAGAGACGGCATCAAAAAGTTCTCGAGGAGGCGCCGCCCCCGGGGCTTTCCGCGGGGACCATGAAATCCTTGCAGGAGGCTGCGGTGCGATTGGCGCAGGCGGTCGGCTATCAGGGGGTCGGAACCGTTGAATTTCTGGTTCAGGGCGCGACGCCGTTTTTTCTCGAGGTGAATCCGCGGCTTCAGGTTGAACACGGTTTGACCGAGAGTCTGACCGGTCTGGATCTGGTGGAGTTGCAAATACGAATTGCGCAGGGAGAAAATCTCTCCGGTCTGAAGATCCGCGAGACGGGTGCGGCGATCGAGGCTCGGGTGTGCGCGGAGGACCCCTCGGCAGGGTTCCTCCCCGCCCCGGGACGCGTGGAGCGGTTTGATGTGGCCTTTGGCCCGGGTGTTCGAGTGGATAGCGGGATTGTTGTCGGTAGCGAAATCTCGCCGTATTTTGATTCGCTGATCGCAAAAGTGATTGCCTATGCACCCGACCGAGCGGGCGCGCTGTCCCGCTTGCAAGGTGCGTTATTTGCGACCGACCTTGTCGTTTCCGGTGGCGCGACCAATAAAGGTTTTTTGTTGGAAATCTTGCAGGACGCCGATTTTCAGGCTGGCGGCGTGGACACCACGTGGTTGGAGAGGCGTCTGGCGTCCGGATTTCCGGTCGATGAAAAAACCCAGCGCGATGCGATGGTCCTTGCGGCGATCCTTGGCTATCAGCGAAACCGCAAGTCGGCACGAGGTAACTTCTTTGGGGATACCTCTTCGCTGGAACTTGAGCGGGTTCCGCGCTCGACGGGTCAGACTGTCGAGTTGGGCTATCGGGGTGGCGACTATGAGTTGGACGTTCTGGGCGTTGGCTCCTGGCGATATCGCGTCCGTCTTGGCGGTAACGAGGTGTCCGCGGCGTTACGTTCGCTCGATGATTATACCGGACTCCTCGAGGTCGACGGCGAGCGCTGCCGGGTCGCTTACGCGGCCGACGATGCAGGCCTGCGTGTAGAGGTCGACGGGCTTCCTTTTGCATTCTCCTGGTATGGTGCGGGCCGAGTGCGTGCCGCGACGCCGGCTTTGGTGGTCTCCCTGAGCGTGGCTGTCGGTGATCGCGTTCATGCCGACGATGCGCTCGGAATCCTGGAAGCGATGAAAATGGAAATCGCCTTTCGCGCACCGGTTTCCGGGCTCGTTCGAGAAGTCGCGGTGCGCGCGGGGCAGCAAGTGAGAGCCGGGGACCTTCTTGCGGTTCTGGAAACGGGCGAAGCAGATTTGGATGCAGCGGAGGCGGTTCGAGTCGTCTTCCCGGCGGTATCAACCGCCGATGTTTCGCTGCGGGAAGAAGTTCAGGCCGTGTTTTTGGGCTACGATTCCGCGCCGTCCGGGCTGGAGCAGCTGGTGTCGGCGATGGAGCCAGGGACTTCGTCCTCGATCGGCTTTGCCGAAGACGAGGCTGAGAGCCTGCGCCGCGAGTTGCGCCTCTATATGGAGACCGAAGAGTTATTTTTACGGACACCGACTCGCGGGCGCGAAGGATCGGTTTCCAACCACGCTCTTTTGCACCGCTATGTGCGGCGAATCGGCGCGGGCGGGGAGGGCCTGGATCCGGAATTCCTCGAACGAGTGGCGCGGATTCTCCAATGGTACGGACTCTCTAGGCCCGAACCGGGTCCTGTCCTGGAGAGAGCGATCTTTCGTCTCTTTGCCGCGCGTCGGTCGGCTGAACTTCGTCATCGATTGGCCTTGGCTCTGGTGCATCGGCTGGAGGCATGGGTTTCTGACGGACACGGACTCCGCCGCCATGATGAGCTCTCCGATACCCTGACACGAATGGCTGCGATGCGAGGGCATTTGCCCGAAGCGCTCGCGGATGCGGCCATCGAAGCGCATCACGAGATTTTCGCAGCCCCCAGGCTACGGCGCCGCCTCGCCCGGGCGGAACGAGACGCAGAGGATAGCCCGGAATTGCGAGCGGCTCTATCGCGGATGGAAGCCTTCGATCTGGAGAGACTCGAGGCACCGCCGGGGTTGGCTTGCCTGCATGCACGAGCCCGGAACCACTCGGGCGACGAGCGAATATTCGTGGTTGCCGAGGTTCGCGGCCGCCGGCATAGGGCGGGGAGATTGACTCGCTTGCACCTGGCCGCCTTCGAGAGTGCCTTTCATGATGCGACCCGACTGTTGCGAACCGTCCTCGCCGAGAGGGATCCGCGAGACCGTCTGCAATGGAATCGAATCTTTCTGATGGTGCAGCCGGAGGTTTTGCTCGGTGCGGGTGTCGTCGATGAATTGGTCGCTCGATTGGCACCGGCAACACGTCGACTTGGTCTCGAGAAAGTCATCGTGCGCTTCTCTCGTCTCGATTCGGAAGATCCCGAAGCTGGGAGCGAGCAGTGCGAATTAGTCGTTTCTGATTTGACGGGCAATCGTCTGGATATCGAACTGCGGGCACCGAGAGATGAAGTTCTTGAACCACAGACGCCCTACGAAAGGCGAGTCGCTGAAGCGCGCCG
>DLYX01000258.1:0-2137 GCA_003447545.1 Deltaproteobacteria bacterium
GCATCGCTTTGGGGCTGGATCGGCTTTGTATGCTTTGGTTGGGCGAGTCGTCGATCCGTGACGTGATTGCTTTTCCGAAAACGCAGAAGGCACATGATCCAATGAGCGACGCGCCGTCACGTCCGTCCGCGGCGCAACTCCGGGAGCTTGGCGTCCGTCTGCTCGGCTAGCGTTTCGGTGATGGCGGGCTCTTCTGCATCTGCGGGAAGGCCTGGCTGACTCCGGGGTGAACGATCCGGCCTCGGTCCACATTCAGAGCTTTTCGCAGGGGCCCGCTCTCTTCGAGAGCGCCGGAGACACCGCGCTCGGCAAGGAGCATGGCGTATTGGAGCGTCGCGTTGGTCAGGGCGTAGGTGGACGTGTGGGGAACGATCCCCGGCATATTGGAGACAGCGTAATGGACGACGCCTTCTTCGGTAAACACCGGCTCCGCGTGGGTGGTTACCCGGGATGTCTCCGAGATTCCGCCCTGGTCAATCGATACGTCGACAATGGCAGCGCCGGGTTTCATGCGTCCCACGATATCCCTTGAAATCAGGCGGGGCGCACGAGCACCGGGGATCAGGACAGCGCCGATCACCAAGTCAGCCGCAAGAACTTCCTCCTCGATATTGGGCTGGTTGGACATCACGGTCGTGACGTGACCCTCCAGAATATCGTGGACATAGCGCAGGCGCGTGGGGTTGATATCGAGGATCGTTACAGCGGCACCGACCCCGACAGCGACCTGGCAGGCGCTGGTGCCGGAGATGCCGCCGCCGATGATGACCACTTTTCCGGGTTTGACGCCTGCGACTCCCGAGAGCAACACGCCGCGCCCTCCATTCTGGTGTTGCAGGCACCACGCACCTACCTGAACGGAAAGGCGCCCGGCCACCTCGCTCATCGGGGCCAGCAGGGGTAAGGAGCGGTCCTCGATTTGCAGAGTTTCGTACGCGAGGGCGGTCGTCTCGGCGTCCACGAGCGCCTGAGTGAGGGATTCATTCGCGGCGAGATGCAGATACGTGAAGAGAGTGAGGTCGGCCCGGAGGTGCATGTATTCCTCCGGTAGGGGTTCTTTGACCTTGAGGACGAGATCGCTATCGCTCCATGTCCGGGCGGCATTTTCGGCGATTTTGGCTCCAGCTTGTCGGTAGGCCTCATCGGGGAGTGCGGAACCCTCTCCGGCGCCGGTTTCAACCAGAACTTCGTGCCCGGCGCTGCAAAGCGCCGAGGCGCCCGCCGGCGTCAGAGCAACACGACGCTCTTCGAGTTTGATTTCCTTGGGAATGCCGATGCGCATGGGTGACGTTACCATAGTTTTTATCGGTCCCGGGTGCCGGCCGCTTTACTCAAGGCATTTCGCAGCTTATCCATCAGGGAGTATGAGCGAGAAAAAGCGGGCGGAAGCGACGATTATCGACGGCAAGGGAATTGCGGCGAAGGTACGGATGGAAGTAGCCGCCGACGTGAGCCTTTTGGCGGAGCGGGGCATTCATCCCGGGTTGGCGACCGTGCTGGTCGGGGCCGATCCCGCCTCAGCGATTTATGTCCGAAACAAGGTGCGAGCTTGCGCCGAGGTCGGGATTGAGTCGTTCGGCCGCGATTTGCCAGAGAGCACAACTCAGGCGGAACTTTTGGCCGTGGTCGATGAACTCAATGCTGACCCCGCGGTGCACGGGATTCTGGTTCAATTACCCCTGCCGGCTGGGCTGGACCAAAGAGAAATCATCGAACGAATCTCTCCAGCGAAAGACGTGGATGGACTTCATCCGGAAAGTCAGGGGCGGCTGGTGGGTGGCCTGACAGGGCTGCGGCCCTGCACTCCGCTGGGCTCGATGCGACTCCTCAAGGAGGCCGGTGTCGAGTTGAGTGGCAAGCGGGCGGTGGTCGTCGGTCGTTCGGTTCTGGTCGGCAAGCCGATCGCGCTTCTGCTTCTCGAGGAGAATGCGACGGTGACGATCTGCCATTCGAGGACGGCGGACCTGGCCGGGGAGATCGGGCGCGCGGATGTCGTCATCGCAGCTTTGGGCCGGCCGGAGGCCATTCGGGGTGACTGGATCAAGCCGGGTGCCGCCGTTATCGATGTCGGCATTAACCGAACCGATGATGGCCTCAAGGGGGATGTGGAATTCGAATCGGCTCGTTTGCGCGCCGG
>DLYX01000258.1:2435-2928 GCA_003447545.1 Deltaproteobacteria bacterium
TCGTTTGCGCGCCGGTTGCCTGACGCCGGTGCCCGGAGGCGTCGGCCCGATGACCATCGCCATGCTCCTGCGAAATACCGTTTCTGCCGCGGCGGGTGCTGCATGAAGCGTACCTGCTTATACGATGCGCATCGCGCGCGCGGCGCACGATTCATCGAGTTTGGCGGCTGGGAGATGCCGGTCCAATACCGGGGCTTGTTGCAGGAGCACGCAGCCGTGCGGGCGAAGGCCGGCCTCTTCGATGTTTCCCATATGGGGGAGATCGAGATTGAGGGACACGGCGCTTTGGCTTTCTGTCAGTCGATTGCGACTAACGATGCGGGCCGATTGACGGAAGGACGCGCGCAATACACGTTGCTTTGCGCCGACGATGGCGGAACGATCGACGATACCATCCTGTATCGCCTTGGTGCCGAGAAATTTTTGTTCTGCGTGAACGCGGGGAACCGCGTAGCCTGTGCGGATTGGCTGATTTCGCACGCCGAGGGGCGCG
>DLYX01000041.1 GCA_003447545.1 Deltaproteobacteria bacterium
TGGGGTCCCAGCGATCGGCAAGTGCCCCCGCAAAGGGGATGATCGCCATCATCAGCAGAAGCCGAAAATTCACGGCCTGCGCATATGACGAGCGGGACCACGACAGGTCCTCCGTAATCGTCTTCATCAGCGGAGAGATTCCGTAGTGCAGCATTGAGTGGCCACTGACCGCAAGTACGCCGACGACCAGGGCTATCCAGGCACGCCAACTTTCGCCGAGTGGGCCTACCCGGGTTTTTGTCTCCATGGAATTATCCGCTGCCACGCATATGGCTGTACCGTGAGATTGGATCGGACCCAAGCGTCCTGAGACGTTTTTCCGCCGATAGGATATGCCTCTGGTCTTTCCTCACGAACTGGTCGCCAGCGCGGTAGTGCCTCAGGGCGTAGCTTCTACACCTTCACGCACGACCGTCGGTGCCTTCGCCAGGTGCACATCCAAAGCGCCACGCTCTGCTTCGACTCGGAAGCGCACCGGGATCGGCCCCAACTCGGGGCTGTGCGTCTGGAGCCATACGAAAACCCTTGACGGGTCCTCCTCGGGACGGTCTTCACCGCGCCATTGGCCGCCTTTGAGGTCGAAGCGCACACGACATAGCCGCCCCTCACCGCCCCAAGGGTCGTTGTCAGATGGCGGAATCGTGGTCGGGCCCAGGTCTTCGTAGAGGAGATCGTATCGACGCAGGCCATCGAAGACCGGCCATCTCCCCTGACAGCGACCGCCTTCGGTCAGGCTCCGTGACAGTTCGGCAACCGCGGTCAATGGGTCCAACGTGTCGCGTTGCTGGATCGTGGGTACAGGTGCCCGGTCACCGTCAGAGAGGATTTCGCCCCGAATCGCGACCTTGGGGCCATTCGCCTCGTAGGCCACATCGACCTCCTGAACTTCGCCCCGAAAATGACTCCGGCTATGGTATTCCTCGGGCCGGAGTCGGGCCCCCCGGACTTGTCCCCAAGCTTCTGATCGGGCTTTCCACGGGAAGAAGGTGTCGATCACCCCGACTGTCTCGGCCTCTGTTTCCATACGGTAGGTGCCGGCGGTATCCAGCCGGGATGTCGATGTGAAGGTGAGAATGTGCAGAAATCGCCAATGAAGTTCGTACTCCAGAACGACCTTGGGGGCGCGCGCCGGGTTCTCGGCTGCCTCAGGTGTGCCGGTGGCCAGAAGTCCCGTGAGCAAAACCAGGCCCAGCGATTTGGAAATTCCACCCAATCTCGAACTCATAGGTGTTTTTTATGACGGGAGCGCAGGCGGGTCCAGTGGTTTCGGTAGATGGACAAAGATCTCTCTTGCGATTCCAATTCGTGGGTGGGAGCATAAGGTATGTCGCCGTGGCGTGCGGTCTTATCCCGCGAGGAAATTCGTGATCTGGTCACCCTTCGTGACCATAGAGCGTTACTTTCCCTTGTTTTGAACTGGTCGATTATCTTCGGCTCGCTAGGTGCGGTGGCGCTCTGGCCCCACGGGCCCACGTGGCCACTGATTCTGGTCGCAGCCACGTTCCTGATCGGGGGGCGCCAACTGGGACTCGCGATCCTTATGCACGATGCTGCCCACCACGCGCTCTTTTCGAATCGGACACTAAATGACTGGGCGGGAAACTGGTTGGCGGCCTTTCCGACATGGACGGATGTCGGCCCGTATCGAGATTATCACCTGCAACACCATGCGAAGAACTACACTGAGCATGATCCTGATATCGGCCTGACGGTGCCCTTCCCTGTCACGCGGCAAAGCCTCCGAAGAAAAATTATCCGAGATCTATCGGGCCAGACCGGTTGGAAACGCGTCAGGGCTACATTGAACCGAGATTTGGGTCGCAGCCGAGGCCGTCAGGCGCGCACGGTAGGCGGATTGCAAAATCTGCGCGGTGTCTTGCTCTCGAACTCGCTTCTTTTCGTGATTTGCGTGCTCGCCGGTCATCCCGCTGTATATCTGGTCTGGGTGCTCGCCTGGATGACAACGTTTCAGCTCGCCACAAGGATCCGTGCCATCGCGGAACATGCCATGGCTCCGGACCCGCAGAATCCCTTGCGAAATACACGGACGACTCTCGTGAACCCGCTGGAGCGGCTCCTGTTTGCGCCCAATGGCGTGAATTACCACCTGGAGCATCATCTCCTCATGACCGTGCCGCACTACAACCTGCCGCGGCTGCACCGAATGTTGCGCGATCGGGGCGCCCTTGAACAAGCTTGGATCGAGCCCGGCGGCTATCGCGCGGTTCTTGCCAACGCGGCTCCGACCGCCTGATCGTGGGCCCTCGAGGAAGCTAATCGGATAGGGCGTCACGGCCAGCATAACGAGCGGCCGTGCCGAGTTCCTCCTCGATTCTCAGGAGCTGGTTGTATTTCGCCACCCGTTCGGAACGGCACGGTGCCCCGGTCTTGATTTGCCCGGCATTCGTGGCAACTGCGAGATCGGCGATGAACGTGTCTTCGGTCTCGCCGGATCGATGCGAGATCATCTGACGGTAGTCTCTCGAAGCCGCTAGCGCGATGGTCTCCATCGTTTCGCTCACGCTGCCGACCTGATTGAGTTTGATGAGGATGGCACTGGCAACGCCTTCCTCGATTCCGCGCTCAA
>DLYX01000560.1 GCA_003447545.1 Deltaproteobacteria bacterium
TTTCGCGATTATAAATTAGGTGTCGTGTTTTGCTTGGAGTCGGTGTTGCCGAAATATGCCAGTGATTTGGTTGAGAAGAGTGCAGCGGACCTTTTGGTTGTGCTCGCAGATGGAAGCCGATTCGGAAACACTTTGGTCGGTAAAATGCACGCAGAGCGTTCGACTTTACGCGCTGTCGAGGCAGGTCGAAGCTTGATGCATGTTGGTCAACACGGTTTAACCCACGTGGTATCCGCAGAGGGCATACGTTCTAAGCAGTTACCTGAATTTGTGGGGGGAGTATTGAATTACGAGGTGAAGGTTTACAAAGGTATCACCCCATTTCAGCGTCTGCGTCACTTCATCGGTTATGCGCTTGGATTCATGGTCGCACTTTCTTTATTCCTAATATTTTTCAGGAAAAACCAAAGGGCTGCGTAAATCGCGACGAAGCAGATGTAGCCGATTAGATCGTGTGCCACATCCCATGCCCATGGATGACGGTCCAACCAGAGGTCGGCGGCATGGGTGCTGATGGCTACGCGCAGTATGTTACCCAGTAAACCTGCAAAAGGCGTCACGATGGCAAGCCACTTTTGCCGCGTAGGGTCGTCGAGAAAGATGAGTCCGAGAGTAAGGCCGAGCGTGGCAAAGCTTAAAAGGGGGCCGAGTCCGGCGCACAAAGGTGTCACGTGGAGCTGTAGATTTTCGGTGGCGAGGGTCGGAACGTGCATTTGCACAACGTCGACTGAGAGTCCGGTTGCATTGACGAGTGCGGCGGCTGCAAAGGCAGTGAGTTGTCCTAAGAAGTCATTCAAGAAGACGCCTAAATAGTTTTCCCAAGGAATGGTGAGGAAGATCAGGCAACCGAAGAGTACGGATCGATGTTTTTGACGTTTAAGAGCCAGTGCTCCGATTGCGAAGGCGAGCAGGCCACGAAGAGTACCTAAATTGAGTGAAATCAGCTCGGACCCGTAGAAAACGATCCAAATAGCGAAGTATGAGATAAATAGTTTGAGCGCGGGTGACCTAATAATGCCTCGCTCCATCTGCCAAAATTTACTTAGATGGTTTGCGCAACCGTGCACCGAAGCAAACGGACGCTGCTGCAGCGACTAAAGGTACTAAGCTCAGTGATACACTGGCCGAGCGTACGCCGCCGCCGCCGCCACCGCCGCCGGACTGCAGGGAACTGCTGAGATCGAACTCGGGTGCGTTGTCGAACATCGGGACTTCGAAGAGGAGGTCACGGATCGGGTACATCCGCAGCTTGCGGGCCGCGGGCGCGGAGAGGCGTTCCTTGGTGCCGAGCTCGATGAAGCCCCGGCGGAGCTGCCAGGTGCAGGGGTCGAGATCGCCGCACTGATCGAGCATCATCTCGACGATGGTGAGGGCCGGCTTGTCGGTCGCCTTCAGTGTGATGGGTGCCTCGGGGTCGATTCCCATGCCGCTGCGGTCGTCGTTGTATCGAACGACCAGATCGACGCCGAGAACCTGGCGGAGATAGTCGAAGGCCTCGCGGGCCGGGGTCTCGTCGAAGTCCACGCTGATGTCGGTGTAGATCAGAGCACCCAGCAGGGCGGCCTGGCTGGAGTCCTTCGATGCCTCGGCCTCACGCTGTTTCGCGACGGCACGGATCCGGTCGGAGAGGTTCTGGCCCATGGCCGAGTCGCAGGTCCACGCCGGCGCGATGCCGGCGGCGAGAATGGCGACGAGGGAGAGGCGGTTCGTGATCTTCTGCATGGGAGGTCTCCAGTCCGGGGCTTGGACGAGCGGGTTGGCCATGATGACCATGATGACCGTGGTAGCGGGCATGGCCGCCATGATGCTCCCCGGTTCCACCGTGTCGACGGGCGGATCGGCAACGCCGTGTGCCGCTCGGGACCCGGTTCAATCCGTCGAGTATAGGGAATGGATCCGAAAAAACCCCATGGCTTGGCCAGAAACGGGGGCGGACGGGCTCGCAGCGGGTCGGGATCGGCGATTCCGACGATCGAGCCGCCCGCTCAGGAGCCCGATTCGACGAGCAGCAGGACCGCGGTGGCGTTCGCGGCGACCGACTGTCGCGCGGACCAGGGGGCGACGCGGAGGCCGCCCGAGGCCTTTCGCCATCCGGGGAGAAGCCGCGCGTCCCGTTCCATGGTCTCGAGCTGACGCAGGAAGCGAACGATTCCTTCGACGCCGACGGTGGCCCGGCGGTTCGCATCCGGATCGTCGCTGGGCAGGTGCTCGAGGACCGCCATCCCGAGGCCCGGTCGAAGCGTCCGCGCGTCCACCGTGCTCCTGCTTCCCGCTCGGAGCTCGAGTCCGCCCGCGAGGTCGATCGTCGCATCGCGTTCCTGCCGGAGCAGGAGGGAGTCTCGTACCGCGCGCAGCGCGTCGAGCCGGGGTGACGACTCGCCGGTGCGTCGCTGCCGGCTTCGCTCGGCGAGGGCGAGCCACTCGAACGAGGCGACCATCGCGTCGACGGAGCGGTTCATCTTCCAGGCGTCATCGAGTCGCTGCAGGAAGGCGGCGTCATCGGCGATGTTCGCCGGTGTCGCGCCGATCGCGGCGGC
>DLYX01000214.1 GCA_003447545.1 Deltaproteobacteria bacterium
TGCAGCCGTCGTTCCGGTCGCGAGCGAAGCGGGCCTAGCCGCGCCAGGCCGCGATGCGATCGATCGCGGCCTCGATGCTTGCCGTGGATCCCGCATAGGAGAGGCGAACAAAATGCTTCCCGGCATCGGGACAGAAGTCGGAACCGGGTGCGACAAGCACATGGGCCTTGTCCATCATTTCCATACAGAAGGTCACGCTATCTTCGCTCAGATGCTCCACGTGGCAATAGAAATAGAATGCCCCGTGCGGGGAGGTGAATCGATCAAAGCCGAGCTGGGGCAGCCGCGAGAGAATCAAGTCCCGGTTCCTGCGATAACGAACCACATGCTGGTCGAGTTCGTCGCGACAATCGATCGCGTGCAACGCACCGACTTGAGAAGGTGCCGGTGGACAGAGGTAGAGATTATGTGCCAGATCCGAGATCGGCCCGCGCAGATAATCAGGAACCACCATCCAACCGAGCCGCCAACCCGCCATGGAATAGTATTTGGAGAAGCTGTTCACGACGATCGCCTCCTTGGAGAAAGCGCATGCCGTAGCCTGAGGCGTCTCATCGTCAAATACGATCCCGTGATAGATCTCATCCGAGATGAACCGGATCCCGTTCTTCTCGCAATAGAGTGCGAGAGTTTTGAGCTCGTCCGGGGTGAGCATCGAACCGGTTGGATTGCCGGGGCTTGCAACGATCAGACCGTCGATCCCGCCCTCGATCGCTTCAAGATCGGCAACGGTCGGTTGGAAACCATTCTCCATGGACGTCTCGAAGAGAACGCACTCGACCCCAAGTGTGTCGAGTGCGTAGCGGTAGCCGTAGTAGAACGGCGCCGGCATCCCGATCCGCTGCCCCACATCAAAGCACCCGAGGACCGCAAGGATCATGGCGCCCGAGGCACCAAAGCTGATGATCACGTTCTCCGGGTCGACGTTGACACCGTATAGCTCGTCATATTGCCGCGCGAGCCTCTCGCGCAGGTCCTCGTTTCCCGCAGCCCCGGTATAACCGAGCGTCGAATTCTTGCTCGCTGCAAGGACGGCTTCCAGAGATCCCGCAGGGGCTCCGGTACTGGGCTGTCCGACCTGCAGGCTGATGATATCCTGACCGGTGGCCTCGATCTCTCGGGCGCGCTGGTGAAGCTTTTCCGCAATGCTCGGGGCGGCCCCGCGGCTGGACGGATGAAAATTCGGATGGCGACTCATGATTTTGATTCCTCAGAAGAATGGGGCAAAAAATTTCCAGGTTCGATCGGCCGGCTCTTACAACCGGCTTCGGGCACCGCCGCCTACGATTCCCAGATCGAGGAGAACCGCTACCACAACAGCGATCACCCCAGGGCCAGCAAGCCCGCCTAGCGCGGCGTCAAAGAAGACCGCGTACATCAGCGTGGTGAAGGGCAGAAAAAGAAAACCCAATAACGGCCACAAGAATTGCCCATCAAACTCCGGGGAGAAAAATGCGGGCTGAAAAAGCCAAAGCAAAAAAAGCACGACACGTGGGAAAAAGGCGGCGAGGACAATAAATAAGCATGGCACACCAGAAGACTGCTCGAAACACCGACCGGGGTCAATCGCCCCCGCCTGTCTGAGTTTCGCGGCCGATTTCGTTCTCGGGGAACTCCTGAGCCAGCAACCTTTCGATACGCTCGGGCCCAGCCGCCACATTCTTGCGCGCATGCCAAGCCTGCCGAATCAGACTCGGCAGAGATTCATGGGAGAGAATCGACAACCGACTGCGTCTTAACCAACGGCCAAAGGCCGCACCCCAGGCTTGCAGATTAGCTGCGGTCAGAGCAAAGGCCACCAGGAAGTCCCGTGTATCGACAGGATGCGGCACCGGTTGGCAGAGCCTGTTCTGCTCGATCTCGTCACTCGCATAGCGAATTTCCACCATCGCAATCAGCGAGGCGCTGAAAACCTGCTGGCACATCATCAGCGATTGCAGGGTGATCCGCGGCCCCTCAAAAACGGGGCAACGGTCGCGCCGCGCGAGCCCGTCGGCCGTACAATCAACAAACAGCACCTTCTCGTCCGAGGACCACTCGCCGTGCTCCAGCACCATCGCCCCGGGACTGACCTGAACCACCCGACCGTCGCGGATCACCTGACGGACCCGGCGCAGCTCGTCCAGTTCAGCACCGCTCACCGTGGCGCAGCGATATTTCGTCGGCCATACGTCGGGGTCGAGTTGCAGCAATCGACCGGCTCGCGCCAGTTGCTGCATTCCTTCATCCAGAGTCTCCGCCGCCAACAGGACTTCCATCTGGGCGCCCAGCCCTTCGCCGGCCGGACGGTTCGGCTGGATCTGTGCACGGTCGAGAAACCAGGCGTCATTGGGCACTACCCAATGAATATGATCGGGTGCCACACCGCGCTGCAGCAAGAGCAGAACGGCATCGATTCCGGTCTTCCCCCCACCAATCACAACGTAGGCCCCGAAAGGTTCCGACAGATTCGCCAGCCCATTGATCGGCATCAGAGCCGTGCCTTCAGCAACCTCGTATTGAGGCCCCCGCACCGAGGGCACCTCGACATTCATATAGGTCGCATCGACGATCTTCCGGCGCACCAGGACCTCATGCTCGAGTTCGGGCTCGAGCAGCGAGCGAAACCGGCTGCCCCCCATCGACTCGCTCTGAGGGAAGTATTTCACCTGACCGGAGCGCAACATCTTGTCCATGACTCGCTGGTAATAGGCGAGAATCTCGGCACCGCTGGAGAGATCCTCACCACCACGACCGAGGGGTTCAGAGTTGACGCCATAGAACAAGGCAGGCTGATGAAGCGTCACGAACGGATAGGCATCGTTCCAATGTCCGCCGGGATTCGCATGCCGGTCCACGATCACGATCGAGCAACCCGGGTCCTGCGTGCAAAGCTCATCCACAAAGGCCATCCCCATGGCCCCGGCACCAATGACTAAATAGTCGGCTTCCAGCTTCTTTGTTGACATAACTATCTCTCCGGATTTCGAGCGACTGCCCTTCCTGAAACCTCGACTTACGCGTCAGGACGAGGAGGACTTTGTCCCCGACTCGTCGCCATTCTTCTTGCGGGTATAGGACGAGGGCCTGGTCGAGCTTTCCCGAGGACTCCCCGTCAGACTCAGCGAGGCCTCGCTGCCCGGCCACAAGGGCAGGTGCAGATGAAAGACACTGCCCTTTCCGACCTCGGAGTCCAACTCCAGCACCCCATCGATCGCAGCAGCTAGCCGCGAGGAGATCGCCAAGCCAAGTCCCACGCCTTTCAGACCGTGCTGGCTGTCAGGGTCCACCTGGAAGAAGGCGTCGAAGATTCTTTCCTGGTCCTCGGGGCGAATCCCCGGCCCGGAATCCCGGACCGAGATACGAACGGGGCGTGTGGCATCGACCGAGGGCCCGATCTTCAGGCTGACCTCCCCCTCGGGACTGAACTTCAGGGCATTCCCCATCAGATTGAAAATAATCTGGCGCAGATTTCGAGGGTCTGTACGAATCGTTTCCGGGGTTCCACCTTCGATGGCGAAGTTCAGTCCGATCCCCGATCGTGCCGCCGATGGAGCAAATGTCTCGATGGCCTCGTGGCCGACCTTCACCAGATCCACCTCCGAGATTTCCGTCTTCCGCATCCCCGACTCGGCTTCGCTGATGGAGAGAATATCGCTGATCAAGCCGAGAAGGTATTCGCCATTCCGGTTCATGGCCTCCTTTGAGCTTTCCTGCTCGAGCGCCCCCAACTCACCGGAGGAAAGCATGTCGGCATACCCCAGCAAGGCCCCGAGCGGTGTCCGAAGTTCGTGGCTCATCTGGGCGAGAAAGTCAGTCTTTGCCCGACTGCCGGACTCTGCCATTTCCAATGCGGATGCCAGCTTTGATTCGGCCTCCGCGCGATTCTCGATTTCGTGTTCCAGAGTCTCTGTCTGCGCCTGCAATTCATGCGTGCGCTGCCGAACACGCTCCTCGAGCGAGCCGACCAGAGCCGAGATTGTGCGCGCCAGAGAATAAACCTCGACGCCGCCCTCCTCGCCGACGCGAAAAGCCGCGCCCTCTCGAAGACTCGCTGCAGCGCGCTGCTCCAACTCCTGCAGAGGATCGACGATCGCGCGTGTCGTCCAGCGCCAGACGAGAACCAGAAGGAATACATACGCCACCGACACAAAGCCCAACATCACTCGGAGCTGACGGCGCTTCTCGCGCAGGTCCATGCGCAGATCGGCGAGTTGCTGTTCCGTTTCGTTCCGAAGTCTCTCCGCGCTGCGGACCAACATCCCGGCTTCCCGATCAAAGCCGCGCAAGGCTTCCTTCAAGGACCCTGCCTCCAAACCGTCGACCTTCAGAAGGATTTGGCGGACCACCATCAGCGAGTCACTCATCGCGCCCAGCGATGATTTTTGGGCCGGCCGGAGGCTCTTGCGCGTCAGGCCGGCGATTTCTTTCTGCAGAAGGGTGAGGCTTCGGAGGGCCGGCGTTCGGAGGTAGACGACTCCGGAGCCGATCGCCAAATCGCCCTTGGTGAGAAGATCGTCGACCTGAATCTCCATCCGATCCAGGTCTCGCAGGAACCCGCTCTCGGAGTCGATCGGCTGCGCCTCTCGTT
>DLYX01000472.1 GCA_003447545.1 Deltaproteobacteria bacterium
TTACCTCACCAACTAGCTAATCTAACGCGGCCCCATCTTTCACCGATAAATCTTTCCCCCGGAGGGCGTATACGGTATTAGCTGCAGTTTCCCGCAGTTATTCCGTACTATTGGGCAAATTCCCACGCGTTACTATCCCGTCTGCCACTAAGGACATCCAGCAAGCTGGAGCCTTCGTTCGACTTGCATGTGTTAAGCGTGCCGCCAGCGTTCGCTCTGAGCCAGGATCAAACTCTCCAGTTGAATCGTATGGTCCAAGTTTAACCTCGAACACGATCCTAAACGGAACCCAACATAAGAAACTCACTGGTTTGCCGATCTCGCATCGAGATCGGTGCACTACTATTCAGTTTTCAAAGACCGACAAATTTCGCCTCACGGGCGAACCCGGATCAATAGCGAACCGGCATTTCCCTGTCAATGTCGTTCTTCTGCAACAACAAGGAGTTTTCCTTGTTTTCGGAGAAGATTCGCGCTGTCAGGGAGGAGAGGCTTTAGCCGCGGGGTTTAGCCTTTTCAACTACCTTTAGCGGTAAAACCGTCGAAAAATGCTTTTTTTTCAGGGTTTCACCTGGATCTGAGCCAAACGGCGCTTCCCGACAGCCAAAAGCACGCCTTCGGTGGGCGCAATCGGAGCCAGCGGATCCTCCTGTACGACCCCCGCGAGCTTCACGGCACCCTGCCCGATCAGACGCTTGGCTTCACCTCCCGACTTCGCAAAGCCAACGGCCACGAGGAGCCGGCCAAGGGTCAATTCCCCCTCGGCGGGCGTCTCCACCGTTCGCTCTTCGGGCTCAAACGCCTTGCGAGCCTGAAAGCGCTCTTCGAAATGACGCTGTGCGGCAGCCGCTGACTCGCTCCCATGGAAGCGCTCGACGATCTCGTGGGCGAGACGCTTCTTGGCGTCCATGGGATGCAGCCCGTCGCTCAGAGCCGCGGCCAGGGCCCCCGGCGACGCGCTGAGCAGACCCTCATAGCGCAACATCAAATCGTCAGAAATCGACATAAGCTTGCCGAAGACATCGGTAGCCGGGTCGGCAATCCCGATCGCATTCCCGAGAGATTTGCTCATTTTCTTCTCACCATCGGTGCCCTCGAGCAGCGGCATCGTGAGAACCACTTGCGGCGCAGAATCGTACCCGCGCTGAACCTCGCGGCCTACGAGAAGGTTGAAGCTCTGGTCACTACCGCCGACCTCCACATCCGCCCGAAGCGCCACGGAGTCGTAAGCCTGCACAAGTGGGTAGAGAAATTCATGAATGCCGATCGCACGACCGCTCGCGAGACGCTTGGCGAAATCATCACGCTCGACCATGCGCGCCACGGTCATATGCCCGCATAGCCGGATCATGTCGGCAGCGGTCATCTTGTCCATCCACTCGGAATTGAACCGGACTTCCGTCTTCTCCCTGTCGAGAATCCGAAACACCTGCTCCTCATAGGTCGTCGCGTTTTCGCGGACCTGCTCCCGGGTCAATGCCACCCGTGTCTCCGACTTGCCCGTAGGGTCGCCGATCATTCCGGTAAAATCGCCGATCAGGAAAATCACCTGATGTCCGAGTTGCTGAAATTCGGCCAGCTTGTGGATCACCACGGCATGCCCGAGATGCAGATCCGGCGCCGATGGATCCGCACCGAATTTGATGCGTAGGGGCCGATCCTCGGCAACAGCCTTGGCCAGTTTTTTCTCGAGCGCTCCGGCGGGCAAGATCTCGATCGCCCCGCGACAGAGAATATCCATCTGTTCCTGAACCGGAATCATCCTTTCCCTTTCTGCTGCAAACGACGGATCGCATGCGCCTTGCCGGTCGCGGGTTCAATATCCACAAAAACGCCCTGGAGCAGGACGGGACCATTAGCCACTTCGAACCGCGCGGGCCGCTGCGAGAGGAACCGCTCGATCACATCCTCGCGACGCATTCCGATCACCGAGCGGGTTGGCCCACACATGCCAGCATCCGTCAAAAACCCTGTGCCTTCGGGCAAAATCTTCTCATCGGCTGTCTGAATATGGGTATGCGAGCCGACCACCAGCGATACCTGACCATCGAGATACCAGCCCATCGCGGCCTTCTCCGATGTTGTCTCCGCATGCATGTCCACCACCACCACATCCGCTTGTTCTCGAAGCGATTCGAGGGCTCGATCTGCGGCCCGAAACGGACAATCAAAGTCGCCCATGAAGACGCGGCCTATCAGGTTCACGACACCGACTCGCGTTCCGTCGCGCGCCGTGACTGCCGTCCAGCCTCGGCCCGGATTGTTCTGGGGAAAGTTCGCCGGACGAATCAGGCGAGGCTCCTCTTCGAGTACGGGTTCGATCGAGCGATGCCGCCAGATATGATTTCCGGTCGTCAGCACATCCACGCCCGCATCGAGCAATTCGTCGACACCGTTCGGGTCGATGCCCCGACCTCCGCTGGCATTTTCCCCGTTGGCGACCACACAATCAACGTCCTCGGCCGCGCGAATGGAACGAAGCTCCTGCCGGATCAACTGACGCGTGGCTCGGCCAAAAATATCCCCCAGATATAGTATCCGCATGATCGATGGAGCCTAGCGTGCAACGTCGCTCGCGCGAGTCTCGCGAATGACAGTCACCTTGATCTGACCGGGGTACGTCAGTTCTTCCTCCACGCGCCGAGCGATATCCCGAGCCATCGCCGCCGCGCGATCGTCATCAACCTTGGCAGGCACGACAAAAACTCGGACCTCACGGCCCGCCTGAACAGCGAACGAACGCGTCACACCATCATAGCTGCCCGAAATCTTCTCGAGTTCGTCGAGTCGCTCGACGTAACTCTCCAGAACCTCGCGTCGAGCGCCCGGGCGCGCCCCGGACAGCGCATCAGCGGCATCGACCAGTGGCGCGAGGATGGTCTCGCATTTTACTTCCTCGTGATGAGCGGCAATCGCATTGCAGACCTTCGACGACTCGCCATATTTCCGAGCGATATCGGCCCCGATCAGCGCGTGGGAGCCCTCGACCTCGTGGGTAAGCGATTTGCCGATATCGTGCAGCAGAGCCGCCCGGCGGGCCTGTTTCACATTCAAACCGAGCTCGGCCGCCATCAGGCCGCAAATGAAGGAGGCCTCAATGGAGTGCGCCAGCACGTTCTGTCCATAGCTGTAACGGTAGCGGAGCATCCCCAGAAGTTTCACGATCTCCTGATGAACGCCGTGCACACCGGCCTCGAACAGAGCCTTCTGCCCAGCTTCCTTGACCGTCGCCTCAACGTCCTTTTCCGATTTCCGCACGACCTCTTCGATACGGCCCGGGTGGATCCTCCCATCCGAAAGCAGCTTTTCGACAGCAATCTTCGCAATTTCCCGCCGCACAGGATTATGGCAGGAGATCACGACGGTCTCGGGGGTATCATCGATGATCAGATCAACCCCGGTGGCCGCCTCGATCGCCCGAATATTTCGACCTTCTCGGCCGATCAGCCGGCCCTTCATATCATCCGATGGCAACGAAACGATCGAGATGGAGCGTTCGGCGACCCACTCCCCGGCCAGACGAGCGATCGACTGCGCGACGATCTTCTTGGCCCGGCGCTCGCCGTCCTCGCGCGCCTCCTCCTCGATCTGCCGGATCCGGCGCCCTGCCTGAAGCTTTGCCTCTTCGCTGATTTCGGCAACCAGCGCCTGCTTGGCTTCTTCCCGGGTGAGGCCGGCAGCTCGCTCGAGAGAGTTCCGGGTTTGCTCGATCGCGGCGGCCAACTCGTCGCGCTCCTGGCTCAGAGTCGCGCTCTCCTCTTCGGCTGCCGACTCGCGCTTGGCAATCTCGCGTTCCCGGTTCTCAACCTTGTTCCCGCGCCGCTCGAGATCGACCTCCAGGCTGCCGAGCTTCTTCTCGGTCGCCTGAATCTGCTGACGTTTGGCGCGAACCTCTTCATCGAGAGACTCTCGTGCCCGGCCTGCGTCGTCCCTGGCAGCCATCTGAGCTTCCTTGCGAATCGAGTCTGCCTCGCGCTCTGCCTGATGCAACGCCTGCTCTGCCGATGCGAGAGCCTCGGAGGCTGCCCGGCGCGACTGTCGCCGCCGAATCAGGGAAAAACCCCCGGCGATCAATGCTGCGACGAAAAATCCGATGATTCCTGCCGGCAAACTATCCAATTTCCACTCCAGACTGCGCCTACTGGCGAACCGCGTCACCCTGGGGCTGGCGGAAAACTTAAGATGTTGGGGACTTCCATTGACGACCCTCGATCGGCGGCCCTCCCCCCACCTAAGCTATGGACCCTCAGCGTCAAGAGTCAAGCCGAGGCCAGTTTGTTTGCGGGGAGAAGCCCGTCAACAAATGCCTCCGGCACGAAGTTCTGCAGATCCTCGGCGCCCTCGCCCAAACCCACGTAGCGCACCGGGGCTCCGAGTTCGTGACGCACCGCGATCGTCATGCCGCCACGCGCCGAACCATCGAGTTTGGTGAGGATGACACCGGTAATCGGCACGATCTCCGCGAAGGCCCTCGCCTGCGCAAGCGCATTCTGCCCCGTGGTCGCATCCAGAACGAGCAGCACTTCGTGGGGAGCGTCGGGTACAACGCGCCCCAGAATCCGACTCACCTTGCGCAACTCCTCCATCAAATTGACCTTGGTATGCAGGCGCCCCGCGGTATCGACGAGCACGACGTCCACGTTACGCGCCTCGGCAGCCTTCATCCCGTCGAACGCGACCGACGAAGGATCGGCACCAAGATCCTGCCGCACAATTTCCGCACCCGTACGCTCGGCCCAAACCGCCAACTGATCGGCAGCCGCCGCACGAAAGGTATCGCCGGCAACCAGCAATACCTTTCGGCCGGCGGCTGCGTGGCGAGCCGCCAGTTTGCCGATCGAAGTTGTCTTGCCCACCCCATTGACGCCAACGACCAGTTGAACCCACGGCCGCTTGGGCAAGATCTCCGGCTCCGGGACAGGATCCCCCAACAGGGCGCGGATCTCGTGCCGCAATGCCTCCTCGACGACCGTCGCATCGGCATCTGCGGGCACCTTGGCGCGAACTGCAGCGACCAGATGACCAGCCGGGCCGACGCCGACGTCGCTCGCGATGAGGATTTCCTCGAGGCCCTCAAAGAGCGCCGCATCTGCCCCACCACCCGACAGCAGGGAGCGCAAGCGCCCCGCGAGGGCACCCTGGCTCTTGGCCAAACCACGAGCAAAGGGGTCGACAACAGGTACAGAGACCGCAGACGGGGGGCCAATTTCCTCGTCCTCCCGTGCCCCGCCCTCTGGCACGACCGGTGCAGTCGAGCCAGCACGCAACTCCCGCACCAAGGCGGCGATAAGCACCAGGAGCCATAAAGCCCCCCAAAGTAAGAGCGAAAACGGGATATCTGCCATCGTCTGCGTCAGGCCGACGCGGCCATTCCGTCGGTCGCTACCCGCGCCGCCTCTTCGACCTCAACGGACACGATCTGGGAAACGCCCGCCTCGGGCATCGTCACGCCGTAGAGCGAATCCGACTGCTCCATCGTGCGTTGTTTGTGAGTGATGATGAGGAACTGCGTATCCGCACTCATGCGCTTCAACAGAGCGCTGAAACGACCCACATTCGCATCATCCAACGGTGCGTCCACCTCGTCCAGCAAGCAGAA